>JAZGEG010000082.1:0-5793 GCA_036478655.1 Candidatus Aenigmatarchaeota archaeon
GGTATATCAACCCCGTTATTATCGCGATGATTATCGCGGAGATCACGATGTAGAAGGCATTGAACCCGAAAAACCCGAACAGGAGAATAGTTATGGGAAGGTTCGCCCAGGGCGAGGCGAGGAGGAAGGCGATTACAGAAGAAGTGGAAGCTCCTTTCTTATAAAGTTCGATCGCTATCGCGAGGATTCCGTGGGAGCATGCAGACATCAGGAAACCGAGCACAACCGAATACAGAACAGATCTCTTTTTGTGCAGGGTCAGGTACCTCCTGATGTATTGGTTGGGGATGAAGTAATCTATCACCCCTCCCAGCAGGAAACCCAGCAATATTGCCCACCATATCAGACCAAGGTAATCCAGAAACGCGAATGCCAGCGGGTTCAGGGGTTTCACAAAGTATGAAATCACCAAAATAACCAGCACAACGATTGAAACAACAAACAACCGTTCTTTATACCATTTTTTCGCAGGGGCTGCGCATGTCGGGCATTCGTTCTCTTTCCCGTGCTCCTCATGTTTTTTCATACAAAACACCAATAGAGAAAATTATATAACACTGTTATATAAATATCTTCCACCTCAAATTTATTTTTATACAAACCACGTAAACCCTATTACCAATGCGTACACGACAACGCCCAGAACAAAATATATTGCCTTGCCTTCTGTTTCTTTTGGTATTGAATCCCTGATCACTATGTAAAGCAGGCTCCCCACAATGAAGCCCAATAGCGCGTGCAAAAGGTATGAAGGAACCATTACGAAGTACGCAATCAACACGCCGAGCAGTGTTGAACAGGAGAGGGCGATTTTCAGCATGATCCGTTTCCTGATGCTTATGTGTATCCCCCCCAGAGAAGCGCTGCTGACTGCCGTGTGAAACAATATGGGTATGAAGAAGAGGATTCCACCTACGATATTTATCTTCACCAGCCCAACCAGAAGTATTCCTATGACGAGATGGTAGAAGAAAAACAGTGATGAATGAGCGACCTTCAATTCCTCATGAAGGAGAATCTTGGATTCATGCTGATATATGTGTTTCTCTATGAGATGAAAGCACGCGAAGCCGGTCAGGATGAACATGAAAAGAAAATGGTTAAGTGATTCTATCCCCTTGTAAACCTCGGGGAGGAGCTGGAGAAATATATAGGTTATCGAAATGCCCGCAACGAAAGAAACCAGCCTGTGTCTGATCACCAGATCTCTCGGTTGGATTCTCTCATTGAAATAATGAACTACCGCCAAGATCACACCCAAGATCACAGGCAACATAATTAATACTTTGTTCGTTCCTATAAAAAATTACTTCACGAGGTCAAATTTCACTCACAACCTAATAATCCTTTCAACTGATCAAATGTTCGATACCCGCTTATTCTCTGATTTCCTATTTCGAAGGTAGGCGTCGCCTGTATCCCGTACATCCCCCATTCCACGACCTCAAACTTGTTTACCTCCACGCCAAGCTCTATCAGCTTTTCAAGTGAACCGTCCTTTGAAACCCGAATACAATGAGAACAGTCACTCCTGAAATAATAGTTTAACTGACCATAATCACAGGACGAGTTATTTGGGATGTTAACGTTGCTGTCGCCCCAGGAAAGCGCAAAAGAACCGATAATTATTGCTACTATTACCACTATGCCTATTAAATACGTGTTTTTCATTTTTTATCCCCCTCGCACTTCTTATCCGAACAGGTCTTTCTGTAACCGATATACAGGATTCCGATCGAACCTATCACTATCGAAATCGGCCCGGTGAAATAATAGCCAACGGGCATGACTGCTAATATTATCAATACGCAAGCTATGCAAATCATACCCTTGGTCTCCAGTTATCGATATCGGACTTCTTCACGAAAACGTTCCCACCCGAAACTGTGTGTTCAATTATCTCCGGCGGGTAGTTCTTGCACCCTCCTGATATTCCCTGGTGATTCCCCAGAGCCCATTTCGTGAAACATTTACCGCAAACAAGGATGTTGTCCTGTATGAAAAATTCATCCTCGTTCCTGCAGGGTTCGCACATCGCGATACTTGCCACTATGTTTCCGTACTGGTCCGCGTATACCAGGATTGGTTTGCTGTTGTACCTGAAATATACCATCCTGTATTTTTCCAGGTCCGAGATTTTCACCCCTACCAGGTCTCCGCTCTCAACCGAAGTAACTACCTGCTTGTCCACTCTGATATCTTTGTAGTCCATGGGCTCTAGTTCTTGCGCTGAAACACCAGCCAGAAGACCTGCCTGTGTTAATGTTCCGGAGGCAAACACGTATGCAATACCTCCTATTAGCACAACAGCGATTGCGATCCACATGAACTTGTTCCTTCCTTTACCTTCGCTCAGAACTTTCTCTCTCTTTTCTTTCATTCTTCACCTCCCTTTTCTTTTACGTCTGTTATAATCCCGTCATCAATGCTGATTATTTTGTTTCCGTATTTCGCACATTCCATGTCATGCGTCACCATTACGATAGTCTGTCCTTCTTTGTTCAGCTCACGGAGGATATCCATGATAATCCTGCTGCTGTCATGGTCAAGGTTCCCCGTGGGCTCGTCCGCCAAAATCATGACGGGGTTGTTTGCAAGAGCTCGTGCGATCGCAACCCTTTGCTGCTCCCCGCCACTCAGCTGATTGGGGATGTTGTCGCCCTTTCCCTTCAACCCTACCCTTTCCAGGATTTTTTCAACCCTTTCCTCCTTCCCCCTGCCGTTTTCAAAGCTCAGGGGAACTAGAATGTTCTCCTTTGCCGTGAGTATGGGTATCAGATGGTACTGCTGGAATATCATGCCCAGATACTCTCTCCTGAAAATCGCCCTCTGGTCCTCGCTCAGACTGTAGATATCCATCCCGTCTATGACTACCTTTCCCTCCTGCGGAATATCCAGACCGGCTATGCAGTTAAGAAGCGTTGATTTCCCAGATCCCGACCTCCCGACCACACTCACGAAATCCCCCTTCTCAATAACGAGAGAAACCTTCTTCAAAGCCCGGCAGCTAACCTTTCCCTCATACGTCTTGCTGATATCTTGAATTTCTATCAACATGTTACAAGCTCCTTAACGCCTCCGTAACGGTTATTTTTGACGCCGTTCTCAGCGGCAAAAGAACAGACAGCGAACACACGAGAAGCGAGATTGCGAACGCCCATGCCATCATCATAAGGTCTATGCCCACGTTGAGCCCGAGCATTACCTGCCCCAGGACGGTCGCGATCACCTGCCCCAGACCGAATCCGAACACCCCTGACAGAAGAGCGATTATAACAGTCTCGAAAATTATTATCTTACCAATGTCCCTCTTCCTGAATCCCACGGACCTGAAAATCCCGATTTCCTTTGTCTTGTCCTTCACGAATGAAACCATGGAGGTTGACAGACTGATTATCCCTATCAGAAGGATAAACACGGAAACGGCAAGGCCGAAATCCAGAAACTTCTTGGTGAACGTCATCTGGGTGTTTATGAGCTGTTTCGCAGCGACTCCCTTGACGTTCGGGATCTTCTCCTCGATCTGCCTTATGATCTCCTCTATGGGACAGGTGTTGCAGAAGGCCATAACCTCGATAAGGGAGATCTTCCCCTCTTTCCCGAGGATCTCCTGGGCCTCATTAAGATTAACGAAAACAACGTTATCATCCTGCATTTCTGTCTTGTTCAGGAACCCGGAGACCATGAACACGTTCCCGTTTAGTTCCAGTTCCTGTCCCGGAGCAAGCCCCAGTTTTTTATAGAGTGCATATCCGACCAGGACCTCGTTCGAACCAGGCAAATCCCCGATTATTTCCCACCATTTTTTCAGCCTGAGTTCATTGGTGAAATTCACCCCGACAACGGGTATCAGGTTCTCTCCCAGATTAACCGCTCCCACAACCTTTGGCGAGAGGATATTTATGTTCTCGGCATTTTTTATCGTGTATATCTTTTCTATATCATTTTCGTTTATTTCAGACTGTTTGACATCAACCGAAGCGAGATTAACGCCTCCATATTGCAGGGAGAAGGCATCGGACTTCGGATAGATAACCATGTTTGCCCCGAAGTTCTCCAGCTGTGCGTTAAGGTCATTCTGGGCAGAAAGGTTGATCTGGAGAATCCCGATAATTGCCGCTATCCCCATCGAAACGCTCAGGATCAGGAAGATGAACTTCCCGCTCCTATGCTTAATATCCCTTCTAATGTATTTTCCTAACATTCCCTTCACTCTCCCCGGTTATCCGCCGCAGCCGCAGCTTCCGCCCTTTGCTGCCGCACATGACGAGCGGCCGCAGTTCTGTGTTGGCGTGCAGGAAGAGGGTGTCGGTTCAGCACTTCTTATGTTAGAGTTTTCCGGCTGCGATGGCTGATCCCCCGTATCCACAACATTTCCTGCCAACTGCGGTTGATATTGGGAATTGTTCTGCAATACCGAGATGCTCCTTACCGTAAAAGCCAGCGTAACCAGCACCGTTGCTGTTGCCACCAACACCAAAGCGATTTTAATTCCTTCCCTTACCATAGTATCCTCCTGTAAATTTTCATATAACAATTTCCTTTTCCATTATTCCCTTCCTCTTATCAGCTGGCGTTTTCCTGATGATGTTTTTAAAATGATTTACGCATTTATCGCAGCAAAAAGGAAAACCCCTGTAGTAGAAAGGATTCTCCGAACGCATACCACATAGTTTGCACGGCTTCCCTCGATTCGACTTTTCAATGTCGCATATCAAACAATTTACCTTTTTCGCATTTCCCCCTTCCATTTTATCTCTTCTTTTGGTAATCATACGAAATAGATGAATGAAACACCATATACCCCTGTGTTTGAAACTAGTTTCATTAACCACTTTTCCGGATGCAACACTTATCACAAAAGTGGTTGATCAAAAGTTAAGCTATGAAGCAACAACCAGAATACTATTTGAGGACAACCGCGTTTGTCATGCCCCTTCTTCTTCTTTCGAGCAAACCCCTTGCCTCCATTTTGTCAAGAATTCTTGATATCTTTACCTTGTTCATCTCGGTTTTCTCAACAAGTTCGCTCTGGAACATCATGCCTTCGGATTCCACTAAATTTTCGTAAACGACCTTCTCTTCACCGCTCAGCCCTTTCAGGTTCTTGTTCCATTTCCCCTTACTGCCCTCTATCACAGGCTTCTTGCCGAACACCACCAGAAAAATACCTACAACACCAAGAACAGCAGCCATTGTATACCCGACGTAAAATTGTGTTAATATTGGAACTTGGGAACACACGCCACCCGTGCCGCACGCACACTCTCCAGTGCCCATCATATCCACTAAACCGGAAAACGAGTTTACAAGCAGGGCTATCAGAACATCAAAAACAACCACAATTATGCCAACATACTTTGTGTTTATGATCATTGTCCCCACATTATTACCTATTTCTGTAAAACTGTTTTAAATAAATATGTTTTCGATTTCGGAACTCCGAGCACCATTAAAGCCGAGTCCCTGAGGAGTATTATCGATTCGAACATCACGATAAGCGCTATAAGAAAGCTGAACAGGCAATCCACGAATACCTCCCCTGTGAACGCTATCCACAACCCTCCCGCTACCACGAACATAGATGACAGGGTCTTCCTGAAAACATGGAAAAACGACTCCTTCGTTCCCAGCCTGTAACGCTTCCTGACCTTTCTCATAACCCACGTGCTCAAAACCAACCCACCGCAAGCGAAGATCAACATCTCGAAACCCTTGACCTCGCCCCCGAACATGAACCTGTGGAGAGCGAAATACATCACGGACAAACCGGCCAGGAAAACCGCAAGGCTG
>JAZGEG010000083.1:0-2619 GCA_036478655.1 Candidatus Aenigmatarchaeota archaeon
TTGGGTGGGTTTGATCGGTTTGCTGTATACGATGAACCTTGAGGGGAGGAAAAGAACTTTGTACATCCATGGGCCGGACGCGGAGAGGTTCATAGGGGATATACTCGATCTCGATTACTGGGGAACCGGTTTCCGGGTGATACCGAAGAGCGTTCCATTCGAGGGGAACAGGGAAGTTAAGGTCCTCGAGAGCGAGGATTTCGAGGTAACCGCGATCCCCACCCAGCATTCTGTCCCCTCTGTAGCGTATTGCTTCAGGGAGAGGGACAAGGTCAACGTGGACATCAAAAAAGCTGAAAGGCTTTTCGGGTTGAGGCAGGGGAGGCTGATCGGGAAGCTGAAAAACAAGGGAGTTATCGAATTTAAAGGGAAGAAGATAAAGATCGAGGACGTGGGAATCCGGAAGCCGGGGGTTAGAATGGTTTACACAGGGGATACAGAACCCTGCAAGAACATCCTTGAGATTTCGAAAGGGGTGGACCTCCTCATCCATGACGCCACGTTCATAGAAACCAAAGAGGAAATGATGCATTCAGGGGCGAAGGAGGCGGCGAAGCTCGCGAAGGAAGCCGGGGTGAAATCCCTTATCCTCACGCATTTCTCAAGGAGGTACACGAACCTGAAAGAGATCGAGGACGAGGCGAAGAAGGTGTTCAGGAATTCTTTCGCTGCAAAGGACTTCATGAATATTCTGGTCAGAAACACCGGGATAAAATTCGGAAAGGCTATTTGAAGCCCTTTTCTTTAACCGCGTACACGAAAAATCCTATCACTGCTACTATGAATCCCCATGTTATGAAGTGATTCCCAACCCCGACATAATCGGGGAAGAAGAAACTGCATATTATATTTACTATTATACCTATAACTATCAGGATAATGGCGACAACCCCGATGTGCGAGAGCTTCCATCGGAACTTTTCTTTTCCCGCCCTCCGCTCGCTCATGTGCACTGTGAAAACCAGTATTTCCCCGATGACGCCTACCACTGCTATCATCAGACCTAAAAAGGCCTCGAAAAAGAAAAACTCGATCACGTGTATGACAAAGCCTATAATTATCACGATGAAAAACAGGTAGGCGAGTTTTTTCAAACGTTCCATCCTTTACCCCTTTTTCTTTCTGAAATAACTCATCACCGTGGTGAGGTCTATCTCGTATTTCCCGGGCCCTATCCTTATCACGATCGGCCTCTGCATGAAGAGTTTCGTGACGTCTATGTGGTATTTCCCGGGCTTTATCACCCTTATCGCCTCAATATCAAGTATTACGGTTTCGTCCTCTTCGATCGGTTTTTCCACCTCGGACACTATCTCCCTTATGTCCTTTTCAATCTCATCGATTTCGCTTTTCGAGAGCTTCTTTATATCCTCCTCGGCCTTTTTCAATGCATCTTCCCTCACGTAAAAGAAGAATCTCGATCCGCACTTGTCACACCCGTCCTCCAGAAGGTATGGAGCGTCATCCGGGTGTATTTTTCCGCATTTCGTGCACTTGTTCGGCATGAGATCACATGTAAAGCAAAAGCTCCTCGGGGTTTTTCTCAATTTTCCTTATTATTTTTGCAGGGCCTATTATGGTCAAACCCCTTCTCTTGCCCAGAATCCTCTCTATTATCAGGTTCCTGAACCTGTCAAAGTGTGTTGTGTCCTTCAGATGAGACATTTCGAGGGAACTCAGCTCGATCCCTGAGAACTTATCGGAGATTATCTTCATGGTCTCCTCTATCAAATCCGCTTCTTCCGCAGGCGTAAGCTTCGCATCCACGAGTATTATCGTCCCTTCTTTCAGGTCACTCAAAAGTTCCGAATACTTCTCCCTCTTCAGCTTTTCGTACGGTATGAGCTTTATCCTTAACATAGCGCATCTACAGCTTTTTCAATAACATCTTGTAAAACTCGTTCATCATCGCCCCTGTTTTCGCCGAAACGCCGATCACTTCATACCCAGGGAACGAGTTTCGGACCCTTGTCGTGTCCGATCTCTTCAAATCGACCTTGTTCGAAACTATTAACAGCGGGATGTTCCTCGCATCGAGGTTCCCGAGTATCGTGATGTTGACCTGGCTTATCGGGCTCTTGGTGGAATCCAAGACGACGAGGACCATGTCCATGTTGTCAAGCCATTTTATTGATTCTATCACGCCCCTTGTCGCTTCTTTCGCGCGCTGTTTCGCGTCTTTCCTTTTGACCCCGAATTTGACGAAATCCTCGAAGTCTATCTTTGTCGCTATCCCCGGCGTATCGACAAGGTTGAATGTCAGGGATTTTCCGTTTTCCCTCACCGTCACCTTCTCCTTGACCTTAATTTCGCGGGTTTCATGGGGAACTACGGAAGCCTTTCCCATCTCCTCCCCGAGCCAGTCCATGCATATCCGGTTCGCGAGCGTGGTTTTTCCGGAATTAACAGGTCCGTACAGACCGATCCTCACGTCCTTTTTCTTCTTGAAAACCCTTCTTGCAAGAGAAGCAAATTTGTTTTTGATCTTCCTGAAATGCCTGAGAACCATATCAACCCTCAAAAAGTTTGTATAATTATTGTAAAGAGGATATATAAAATTTAGCAGAAAATGCGTCGGCCGGGATTTGAACCCGGGTTACAGGCTTGGAAGGCTTGCAC
>JAZGEG010000084.1:0-4043 GCA_036478655.1 Candidatus Aenigmatarchaeota archaeon
GTTAACCCAATTGTTATGAAATTTGACAAAAAGGTCATGTGAGGTCGGGGGGTGGAATATTAGAATTTATATAATGCGCCGACCGTTCTTTTTCTCTTGCTTTTCATCCAATTTTTAAGCCGTTACCACCATTCTAAATCATGAAGAAGTTGAAAAGAGCAGTGAACAAAAGAATAGTTTACATGGTAGTTGTTTTGGTGTTCCTATTCATTGTTTTGATTCCTACAACCAATTTTAGATTCAGTCTCCCTTCAGAAGAGAACCAAACGGTGGAAGAAGAACTCAGTGTTTCCGAAGAGCCTGACGAATATGCGGACATAAGGAAGGAGATGGTTGAGACCCAGATGAGAAGCAGGGATATAACCGATGAAGGGGTTTTGGTGGTGATGGAGAGTGTTCCGAGACATAAGTTCATTACCGATTTTTTGGACCAGGCTTATGAGGACCACCCCCTGCCGATTGGTTACAGTCAAACGATAAGCCAGCCCTATATCGTTGCCTTGATGACGCAATCACTGGAACCGAAGAGTTCAGATAAAGTTCTGGAGATAGGGACGGGATCCGGCTACCAGGCAGCAGTCCTGGCAGAGCTTGTAGACAAGGTTTACACAATAGAGATTATCGGAGCCTTAGCAAACATATCAGCAAAAACACTCGCTGATTTGGGTTATGATAATGTTGAAGCGAAGCATGCAGACGGCTACTTTGGCTGGGAGGAGAACTCCCCATTTGATGCGATAATCGTGACTGCAGCTGCAAACCATGTCCCTCTCCCGCTCATCGAGCAGCTTAAGGACGGAGGCAAACTTGTAATTCCACTTGCAAGCACTACAGGCTTCCAGACACTGACGTTAATCACAAAAAAGGGAACGGAATTGGAAACGGTTTTCATAACTGGAGTGAGGTTCGTCCCCATGACAGGAAAGGCCCAAAAAAGTCAATCCAATTAAAGTTCACGCCCTTTTCATCAGGAACAACACGCCAAATAGGTAAAGAAACGCGGACAGGAAGAGTACTATCGAATAACCAAAAAACAGCGCGATAAAAACAGCAATTATCGTGCTTAGAACAGATGCAGAACCATTCACCGCCCATGCCCAGGGAACGAATCTTTTCTTGATTATTTTAATCGCGAGAGGGAATGGCATGCCCATTAAGAAAGCGAGGGGGGCGATCATCAGGGAAGCTAACACCGCTTTTATGGCGAGGTCAAGGGCTATTATAGAATTCATGATCCCCGGCATCAAAAAAGAATAAAGGAGAATTAAAACAAACAGAGCACCTGCTATTTTAAAAATATTCTTTGTTTTCAGCCTTTGTGATAAAAGGCTTCCTCCACTTGAAAACAAGAGCATGGAGAAGACGACAAGGGAAAAGGAATATACCACGTTACCCAGCAGCCAAATAAATTTCTGAATAAAAACTATTTCAATGAAGAGGTAGGCTATGCCTATGCAGAAGAAAAACACCAGAGGACTCCTGCTGATATTCACATTTTTAAAAATCCTTAACGGTAGCAGGATAAAAACCAGGCTGAGTGCTATCCCCTGGACCAGCAAAAACATAAGCAAAAACCCTGGATCCAAGAATGGCTGCCAGCTTTCACCGATTATTTCGTACAGCTCTCCCATCTTGCTGGCCTTGAAGAAGTTGAAGTAGAACGGCCTGTCATCGTAAACAGGACTTACGTCAAACAGGTAGTTCTCGTGAAAATTTTCTTCACTCTCAAGGATCCCCTTAACCCCCTCATAATAAACAGGTTCTTTGAACTTTCCATACCTGTTTGGCTCGAAATCTGCTGGGAGGTAAATTATGTCAAACTTGTTCCTTTCGGTAAATTCCCTTATTTTTTCTATTCTCTCCGCATTCAGCTCCCCTTTGTTAAGCAGGAGAGTGACGGTTGTCCAGCTCCTGAACATCGCTACCATTTTTGCTGACCCGTCAAGTTCAATTGCAATAGAAAACAGCCTAAGGGATTCTTTCGGTGGATAACTTAGCCACCTCGTGACAACCAGGATACCGTTATCTGTTAAATGGTCGTAGTAATCCCTGAACGCCTCAACGGTCAGCAGGTAGTTTTCAGAGAAACTGTAGGAACTCAAGACATTTCCGGACAGGGAAAGAATTATCAAGTCGTATTTCTCACCCCTCTTTATGAAGCCGCGCCCCTCACCTAAATGAACATCTGCTCTGCTGTACATGTCTTCTGAAAAGGATTTATATTCACTTTTCAAGAGATTTATCACGATTGGATTTGCCTCAACTGCAGTTACACTCGCGTTGTTCTCGAGCGCAACAAGAACATCGAGTCCCGCACCCGCATTGATTACCAGTGTTTTTGGGTTTCTTACAAGCGAATAGCCGACAGACGTTGGTAAATAATCGACAAAGTCAAGATTTCTGTTTTCTGTTATAGCGTTCATGTTTGAGGCATCTACCAAAACCCCGATCTGTTCCGGGAGGGGAGTTCTGTATTCCGAACTCAGGCCTGGCGCGTATCTTGTAAACGAACTGTTCACGACATCAACCCTTGAAAAAGAGTTCCATTGTGTGCTGAGAAGCTCTGAGTTGGGGTAATTTAATGCGTGTTCCAATTCCTTGTGATCAGACACGTTCAGCTGTGTGGGGAAATAGAATATCAACAGGCTCACCAATACAACAACCAGAACATTTCTCGATTTTTTTGCGAAAAAAACGCTCCCAAGCAAACCTACTATGAAAACGGCAAATATTACCTTTTCTCCCAGGAAATTTATCGCTGGCAGCACGCACACGCTGCCAAGAGCCGCACCAGCAAGGTTGTAAAAGTATATCCTGCCTGCTTCGTTTTGGTGTTTCGCGAAAGAATAGGCGATCACGATTCCTGAAAAAAAGAAAGGCAGTCCCAAGAAGATGTAATAAAAAATCAACATTGAGGCATGTATGGGGTTGATTGACGCTACCACAGGATCAAATGAAACGACATTCAGAAACAAAAGACAAAGGAGTGTGGAGATGGAGAACAGTATTGAAGAGATGAACAAAGGATTCTTAAAATTTTTTACGTAAAGAAAGGTCCCTGCAGCGGCAAAGCCGAACATCGCTATACTTATGACGAGAAAGGCGAAATGGTAGAACTGTATGACCGAGAGTATCCTTATAATTCCGATTTCAAGCATCATTGTTGCTGCTGATAACAAAAAAATGCCGAAGTAAAACTTGTTTTTTATCATACAATTAGTCATTACGAATTTGATATTTTAATCTTCAAAATTCGGTTGATTATGAAAAATTAGAAGCAAGGAATAAAATGCGCCGACCGCGTAGAGAAGGTAAATTGTGATGCGCTGTTTATTTAACGTATAATAAATGGACACTGTCAAGCCGCCAGTCAGACTACTTACAACATCCCTTCATGAACTCTCCGCACATCTTCTTGCATTCTTCCGTGCACTCAATGCTGAATCCCTTCTCCGTGCACTTGATAACCGCGACCTCTTTCCCGTCACAAACTATCTTGCAATCCTTACACTCCATTTTCTCACCTCCTTAATATCGGTTGTCCGATATTATATAAAACATTGCTGGTATATAAACTTATCGGTTATCCGATATATATCCCGGAGGGCAGAAACCTTTTTAATTGGTTACCCGATACTATAACCATGGAATGCTGCGCCATGAAGGGATTCCTCTCCTATTTAATACTGTGGAACCTCAGCAAGAAGGAGATGACCGGGTCACAGATAGCAAAGGAACTGGAGAAGAGGAAGGGGACGAAGCCAAGCCCGGGAACAATCTACCCCGCTCTGAAAGAGATGAAAGAGAAGGGCCTAATAAAAGCAAACAAGAACAAGGTCTATTCCCTGACGAAAAAGGGGAAAAAGGAACTGGAATCCGCATGCAATTTCTTCTGCAAGATGTTCTACGACATGAAAGACATGCATAAATGCTGCAAATAACTGATAACTTCAACACCAAGGGTCACCGTGAGGCCGGGGGGCTTTGCATTTTCAATTTTTAACGGTTCATCCGAAAATATATAGATGAGCTGGATATACTTC
>JAZGEG010000085.1:0-7527 GCA_036478655.1 Candidatus Aenigmatarchaeota archaeon
CTTTATCCAGTCCCCTATGCTTTCAACCATTTCCTGCGAAAAGTACTGGAAGGCCTCGCTCATCATCTCCCTTATGGCAGGGTCGTCCATCAGCTTCACCATCTCATCCATCTGCCCGCTTTCAACCATTTCCTTCATGTACTCCCCCATTCCTTTCATGAGCATTTCCATTAGTTCCTGTTTGTTCTCCATTTTCGAGAACGCTTCCATCAGGTTCTTCATGGTATCCCAGTCAGAATTTTTCATCATCTCCTTCAGGGCATCCTTGAAAACCTCTTTAGTTTCAGGTCTCTCCATCATCTCCTTGGCGATATCATGGAGCCTGTCGAACATCTCAGGGTTGTTCTTCATCATCTCGCTCGCCCTTTTCATCATCTCCCTGAACTCGTCCGTTTTAAGCAGATCGGAGAACTTCTCCAAGTCAATGCCGTCGAGGTCGATTTCCAGGTTCTCGGTTTCGGCAAGCCTTTTCAGAACGTTCCGCATGAATTCCTCTACGTGCATGTTCCCGAGCCGGCTGTTTTCGATGGCTGAATACATGCTTTCGAGGTCGAAGGCTCCGTTGATGTCAAAATTGCTCTGCAGGTATTCCTCCATCATGTTTATCGCCCCCTCCATGTCATCCATTCTCATATTTTTCAGAAGGGAGTTATAAAGATCCGGATTCTCCCGGATCCCGCTAAGGCCGTAATCCCAGACGTCTTCGTACAATTCGTCATAGTAGGTTTTCCTGAGGAAACCTTCCTGCTCTTCCAAGATGTATCTTTCGAAATCCGCAAGGGCTCCGGGTTTGTCCTTCATGCTCGCCCTGATAGCGTTTATGGTATCGATGGAATGCTCTATTCCTCTGTTACCAATTACCATGCTCTCTTCCATAATCTGCATGAGGGCAGGCTTCGGCTCATCAATGGATTTCGAACCAAAAGTGTAGTTGTTCATCGTGATGTTGGAACAGAACCCGCTGCATCCGAAGCGGGGCTCCTCGGAAAAGTATACTATAGGAAGCCCGTCTTTATCAATGACAGCTTGAACCGAATTTTTTTCCAAGAAATCAAGAAAAGACTGCTGGAGATAAGGTTCCAATACGAGTGTTTCGGTGGATGTATTCATGAAAGGGTAAACAACACTTAATTCTGGATCAGCTGCGTGTGCAGGGTGAACGCTAAAGTTTAGAATAGTTGCTAATAACATCAGCCACAATATTTTTCTCATCCTTAATCCTCCTGTTACCGTAAATCTTCGCTTCATAGAGTTCGAACAGGCTTTCTGTGACGTCTCTCTTTTTACCTTTCGGTATCTTTTGAAGCAGTTTTTTGCGAGATCTGAACCCTGTTTTCTCATCCTTTTTTAACAGCCCTTCCTTTCTCAAGCTTTCCATTATGAATGCATAGGCATCTTCCAGCGTCTTTATATCCTCTTTGTCTTTTTTCACCTTTATTTTCCAGATAAAGTGGGAAACTGCCTGACCGGGCTTTTTCTTACGGATAATATACATTGATATTCTGAAAATGATGTATGTCAACAGAAGAAGGTTTATTAAAAGTACTACGAAAAGTAGAGGGCTTTCACTTAGCAACGTCAGCAAAAATTCAATCATTATATAATTTTTAGTCTTTTGTTAATTAAAAATGTGAGGGCGAGCAGGGTGATAGTTGTTATTGTAAGGAACAGTATCATGCCCTCTTCTATTTGCTCGCCAAGCATCTTTATTTTCACGTCCGTGTAAACGCTTTTTTCTTCGAAGATGTCGCCGAAGCAGTTCACCGTCACCCTTATCCTTGAGGGTTCTCCGGGGTTAGGTACGTTCAGCGTCCTGAATCCTTCGATTGTTTCCATATCCTGAATGTCGTGGGAATTTACGAGTCTGTTGAATGAGGGATCATATACATCGGCACGGGCCCGGCAGTCAGCGTTCACGTCATTATTGTTCCTGTCCACCACCCTGGCCATGATTTTTATCTCTTCTCCCCCGCGGAATTCGGTTTTCTGGCTGGTAAGGATGATATCTATGGGTATCTTAATTATACTTACCTGAACGATGTACACCGCATCCTCATAGAAAGTTTTTGAACACGTGAACTGGATCGTTTGCTGGCCTATTGGCTGATTCCTTATCGTGGCCTCATAGTAGTTTCCGTATCCCGCTATTGAATAAGATTTCCCACCGACTTTGGCAACACATTGCGCGCCTAAGATGTTGTTTTTCGAAAGCGTGTCTTCATAGGAGATTTTCAGCTGGATTTCATCCGTTGGGTAAAAGGTGTCTCCAGAAACGGGCGAAACCGCTTCAATTTTCACCGGCCTGTTTCTTGCCGAAATGTCACGGGAGGTTTCAAGTGTCTCGTATTCATCTGATTCGCATGTGATCTCCATGGATTCTGTTCCAGCCTTGTAGGGTATGCTGATACTCCCTTCATATCCCAAAGCTGTTGAGGTCAGAACTGAAAACTTGTTGTCAAAAGAAACCCTGCAAGTACCATAAATTTTACCTTCCCACTCATTTTTATAATAAGCCACAAACTCGACTGATTCCCCGTAATATCCAGAAGGTGGCATTGACACGTACAGGGACGCACGTTTCTTACTGGTTGTGAAACTTTTTGTGGACAGTCTTGTAGCGTGTTCGCTAGAAGTGCATGAGACTTCAACGTCGTATGTTCCATACTGACCCGGAACCTCGAGGGTTCCCGAATAATATGAACTGCCGAAAAGAGTCAACGCTTTGCTTTGAAAATACACGCCGCCCTTTTCAAGGGTTGCTGTACATGAAGCGTCCTGGATCAGGAAGCTGCTTTCATCCCGATAGTAAGCGTATACCGTCACCAAATCTCCCGGAAAGGGGGAGGTTGTACTAAGCGAAAGTGAGAGGGAAGAAGATTTTTCTGTGATGTCAATGTTAAAATATTCAGTCTGGGAATCATAATATTGCTTATAGCAATAGACATAGGGGGAATAAGACCCCACCGTTCCGTAAGCTGATATTGCATTATCATAAATACAACCAGAATCCTCGTAAAGATAGACCGTGTATCCTAACCATCCACCATCAACCTCACAGGTGGCTCCACAAATGTTGGTTCCGTTACTGGTATAATACGCGGTCAGCTGAAAGTAATCATCCATCTCCACGGAAGAAGGAGCGGAAACGTAGAGGCTTGTTGCATTTTGCGCGAGCGCGGGCTGGGGAAGGATGAAAATGAAAGAAAAAATAAGTACGAACGCACAAATTAGGGACCTCATAAATTATATTAGTTTCCTTTTTATTTATTCGAGTTTTTATTCATTTATCCGGCAAAAATACGAGTAGCTTGTGAAAACATGAAGTATAAAGAGGTAATCAGTCTACTGAAGTCCATGGAAAATAAGAAGAACATCGAAGGCATGCAGAGGTTCGGCATACGCGGCGGAAAGATGCTCGGTATCTCCGTTTACGACATAAGGAAAATAGCAAAAGAAAACGGAAAGGACCATTCACTCGCTCTCAAACTCTGGAAATCGGGAATTCACGAGGCCAGGATGCTCGCATGCTTCGTTGGTGAACCGGACAAGTTAACTGAGGAGCAGATGGAAAAATGGGTCAAGGATTTCGACTCCTGGGACATAGTTGATCAGTGCTGCGCAAACCTTTTCGATCGGACGCCTTTCGTTGAGAAGAAAATCAATGAGTGGACCAAGCGAAATGAGGAGTTCGTAAGGCGGGCGGGATTCGTCCTGATATGCGCCAAAAGCGTGCACGACAAGAAGGCAAAGGATAAAGAATTCGAGAGGTATTTCCCCATAATAAAGAAATACGCCACCGATGAGAGGAACTTCGTGAAGAAAGCCGTGAACTGGGCCCTGAGACAAATAGGTAAGAGGAATCCCGCTTTGAATAAAAAGGCAATCAAGGTCGCGAAGGAGCTCGAAACCTCTGATTCTAAATCCGCTAGGTGGATCGCCAAGGACGCGCTAAGGGAACTGACCAGCGAGAAAGCTCAGGAAAGGCTGAAGAAAACTTTAGGTATGTTATAAAATGGTTAATGAGATCTACGTTTAGAAATATCTTTCACTATATCCAATTTTTCTTCTCCATATGCGTGTAAACCATTTGAATACCAAACCTCAGTAGTGGTACTAGACCGAGTTTCTACTATTCCATGAAAAAGTCCGCCTGGTTTCGTACAGCTACCAAAAACTTGTCTGCCGTCTCTTGTTAAATATCTGCCAGCTGTCAATTCAAACATAATTAATTACTACTAAATAAGTTTTATAAACTTTTAGTTAATTCGACAAACCACGTAAATAAAAAGCAAAATTTATAAACTCTCCTTTCTATTGAGATTTAATGAGCAATCAGGCGTTCACATGGAGAGCGATTTTGATCGGGATAATTCTCTCGATTGTCGTGTGCATGTACTCCGCTTACGCCGGGCTGAAAGTGGGCGGGGTTTACTGGCCGATCATCACCGCCACTATCATGTCATTCGCTTTGCTTAAGATTTTCGGCGGGACGAACAAGAATGAAGTTAACGTCGCTGCCACTGCTGCTTCCACCGGAGGGCTCCTCGCGGCCGGTATTATTTTCACTGTCCCCGCGATATGGCTTCTGGGTTTGCCCATATCTGTTTTTGAAATAACATTCATAGCGATTGTCGGGGGATTGTTAGGCGTTCTCTTTACTATACCTTTAAGAGCGGAAATGATAGAGAGGCTGAAACTCCCCTACCCTGACGGGACCGCAACCGCGAAGGTTCTAGAGGCAGGGGATGAGGGAGGGGGGAAAGCGAAACTCATCTTCGGGATGTTCGGCCTGGCAGGACTGTTCACTATAGTCCGCGATTATTTTGCAGTTTTTCCGTCATTCTTCAACCTCACCGCGTTAAAGGCTGTGGGTTCCAAATACTTCTCCTTCGGCTCCAGTATTAGTCTGGTTCCTTTTGCGGGCGGTTTCCTTATAGGACTGAAGTTCACGGCAATATGGTTCGCGGGGGCAGTGGTCTCATACATAGCGATCGTCCCCGCCCTTGTGGGATATGGGTTTTTCGCTGACAAGTTCGCAGCGATCATGACCGTCACGAAGCCCTTCGGTATCGGGGTGATCATAGGGGCGAGCGTGGTTTATTTCTTTGTCAAGGGCTTGCCCGCTTTCAAACCCATGCTGAAGAACATGGGAGGCGGGGAGAAAACAAGGAAATGGTGGTTTGTGGCCATAATAATTTTCATCGCGCTGCTGAGTTTCGCCCTTAAACTGAACGTGTTTATCGCGATTGTCTCGATATTCGGGGCATTCCTTGTGAGCTACATTGCGGCAAGGATTACAGGGGAGATAAACATCGATCCAATGGAAGTCTTCGCCATGGCAATACTTATAATCGTCCTCCTGTTCGTCCAGCTCGATCCCATAATCGCGGTCACGCTGGCAGCGATCCTATGCATATCCGCTGGGATGGCAGGGGATTTCATGCAAGACCTGAAAGCTGGATTTTTGGTCAAAACAAAACCCAAAGACCAGATAAAGGCGCAGATAATAAGCGTTTTCTCCTCGGGGATCGTGATCGGGATAATTCTCCTCGCCCTGGACCAGATGTATAAAATAGGGTCCGTGGACCTCCCAGCTCCGCAGGCTGTCGCCCTGTCCGCGATCGTTTCAGCAGGAGGGATCTCCCAGTATCTTGTATGGGGGGCTGTCCTGGGCGGGATACTTACGCTGATTTCTATCTACTTCAAACAAGGGATCGTGCCCATCGCGTTTGGGATAGGGCTTTACGCCCCTATTGAACTCTCATTCCCGTTGTTCGTGGGAGGAGTTCTCCGCCACATCGTGGACAAGAAGGGCCTGACAGAGAAAGGGCAGCTGATCGCGGCAGGGTTCATCGGAGGCGAGGGGTTCATAGGGGTTCTGCTCGCTTTGTTGGGACTGTTTTCAATTATATAGTTTATAAAGAGAACTCTCCGACTATAATCAGTTCATCACTCTTTGCTATGTCCGAAGGCAGTATCCACCTTTTGTTATCAACTTCAACGTTTTTCAGAATATCGAAACTACCAGCCCTTTTGTAAGCTTCCATTGCAAGATTAGAACAATAAAACTTGTTTTTTCTTTTTGTTTGTTTTAGTTTAAGAAAGGGCAATATGTTGGCAATGTATTTGAAGCTGTTCCAGCCGTCATATCGGTTGAATCTTCCTTCATGCTCCCTTACAAAGTCAACGGCTTTTCTTTTGGTTTCTTCTCTAGTTTTTGGCCTGTAGACCTCTATTTTCTTGGAGTGGCTCATTGATTTTTTGGCTGATTTACTTTCGATTGCACCACGTTTTGCTAGACCAAAATGGTAGTATGTGGCTTCTCCAAATTCTCCATCTCCAAGATAGATAGAAGTGTGGGTCGTGTCTTCTCCTGTGAATTTCCTGATGGCATTCCCAACAGCACCTGTTCCGTGATAAAAAATAATGTCACCAGGTTCCAAATTATGGACCATTTCACCTACCCTGTCCGAATACTCGGACGATTTTAACCTTCTTTTATATTTGAAACTGATCGGATTTTGCACAAAGACACCCTAATATAATATTTATTATTACTAGTAAATAGTTAATTTTATGCCTTATAAAGTTTATTGTGAAGTGATGTATATCGATTTTTGCATAAAATACCTGCTTTTGGAATATTATAGGCTTTTAAAAGTTTAAACAAAGGCTTAAACATGGCCGAAGAAACTAAAAAGGGGAAAGAGGAAGCAATCAAGGAAACGCCCGACATGGAGAAACCCTCACCTGAAATAGAAAAGCCCCCTGTTTCACTTCCTAAACTACCAACTGAAATGCCTGAAAAAATACCGCTAGCCCCTCCTACGCCATCTCTGGAAAGTCTGCCTGAAAAACTCATTGAAAAACCTCCATGCCAGTGGTTCTTGGACGGCGCTAACTTCTGCGACAAAATCAAAAGGAATGTGAAGTGCGGAGGGAAGGTTAAGAAGTGCCCGTTTTGATATCGCACCTCGGTTTCCATTATTCAATAAAAATACTTATTTAATCATATGAGAATGTTTTTTTCATTCTCATAGATGGCAGATAAACTTTACTAGGATCAACACCGAAACGATTCATTATTGTTTCTGCTTCATAACCCTCGAAAATATCATAATTTTCAATCGTCAAGGGATAGCAAAAAAGAGTTTTAATTCCATTTTTATTCGCTGTTCTTTCCAAACTCCTGAGAAGTCTTTCGGTGGCCCTCTCTCCATTTACTGAAATTTCACTAACATGAGATATATAAGCTATAGGTTTCTCTTCAGGAATTATAAAGTTCCCTCCTGCTGTTACTTCTTCGTTAACAAGTACAATCTTTGAGTTATACAATGGTTTAAATTCATTTGATAAGAACTCACATGCAAAGTCTGTGGCGGTTTTTTCATCTTTATTATATCTCATAAAGTTTTCTGCCAGAATACCTTTTAATATATCAAGATGTTTTTTCCTCAACGGTTCGACTCGTATTGTTAACGGAGGTCCTGCAATTCTTTTTTCTCCGTGAACATCATTTCCTCCTGT
>JAZGEG010000086.1:0-7441 GCA_036478655.1 Candidatus Aenigmatarchaeota archaeon
CGAATTGGGGACCGAACATCCCTGTAATCGTTCACGTTATTTGAGTTCACTCTGGCGGTTTTTGCATTTTATAAAGCTATCTTCTCCTATAAATGAATTATGACCACGTATTTCAGAACATTTAAAGTAGAAAGTTATTGCGGAGAGCATGCCAGGCTTTCCGGATCCATGGCCAGGATACTTGATGGCTGTTTGCTTACAGAGGGGGGGAAATCTAATTTTCTGAAGAAAGTGGAGATATACTTCAATGACGATCCTAAACCCATGAGTTATGACAGCGAAAACCCAATAGATGCATGCGATATAATTGAAAGGTTGGTGGACAAAGGTGAAAAGATTACAATTCACCTAACAGTCCCCAACGAACGATATAAAAAGGCTTGTGAAAGAATATTCAGAAAAATACAGAAAGAATCTATTGACAAGGAATTCTATGAGGGTGAAAGAGGTCCTGAAAAGAAAAGCATCATCACACATAAGAGGGATAGAAGCACGCTATAGTTCTTTTAATTTTTGACGGGCGGGACTTTGACGACAAAGTCGCTCGCACCGGCTTTGTGTATAAAGTAGCGTTTGTGTAAAAAGTCGGGTTTTTGTGTAAAAAGTAACATTTGCTATTTGCAGTTTATTAGGTATTCTGAAGGATCCCGGAAAAATCTAAGAGGTACTGCACTCCCTACTAAATGTTCTCCACCTTCTTGTGTTTTTAAATAATCAGCAATATATCTTTCCAGATGCAACATTGAGAATTTACTATTTTTTGCCAACTTCTGTATATATTCGGGTGAATCACTTGAAATTTTATCAGGATTTAGTATTTGACCAATATTACCTATCATTTGACCAGATTCAAGCTTTGATCCTTCTTGACACATAAATTTATCTAGCTCAGAAAAATTAAATACTTCGCCAGATTCAGTCTCAACCAATGCGAATAGAGTCTCATTCCAGTAGCACTTTTGATCAGGAGTACTCCAGATACCCATGTGGATAATTTCAAGGTTTTCTGGTGCAATTACAGAAGAGCCCTTAGGTGAATATATATCTACTCCTCTGTGTGTCACATTGTTTTTTCCTCTATATTCCAAAAAAGAACCTGCTCCATATTTAGGTAGATTTCTGGTGTAGCTATCAGGTACAGGCCAACGTTTATGGATTTGCTTCATATTATCACTCACACTTAGTTGTTACTTAATAGTTGTTAAATATTATGTATTATACTTGAATTGGGGGTTTATAAAGTTTTCTGATGGTCGAGTTCTGCTATTAAAATCGCCGAAAATTAGGCTTTTAATAGCAACGCCCAAACTATAGGCTTTGTGTAAATAGTGCCTTCTGTGTAGAAAGTCGGGTTTCTGTGTAGAAAGTCAGCCATTTTCACGACTTATTACACAAAGCCGCTCGCACGAAACCTTTAAATACTTTTGCAGTATTAATCTTTATATATTATAGTATAAAGATATGATAGCATAATATGTAAATATATATAGTAAGGTGTTAGCGTGCGCAGGGATCCGGTAATGATAATGAGGGAGATACTTCGCCTCCTTGAGGAGGAGAAGGACGAGGCGCTCAGTCTGAATGCAATTTCGGAGAGAACAGGGATTCACAATATCACCGTGAGAAGATACGTTCGTATAATAGAGATGGTGAGGAAAGAACCCGAAATCGAGATAATCAAGACAGGGCGTTCGATTATAGTGAGGATAAGGAGATAGGTATGAAGGAAAGAGTTTTGAAGGTGTTCGGGAAGTATAAGAAGCGCCCGCTGGATCCGGAGCCGAAAATCGAATCAAAACAGACGAATCTTAAAGATTTTAATATAAGCCGTTTAAATAATAACACAAGCAAGGGCGTGATGGAACAGCTTGATGTTGAGCATATAGCTTTCGGAAGGGGTGATGTTTATGATGAAGGAGAATGAGGGGATCGGCCTGAGGGTCGGAGAGCTCACGAATCGTGAGGAATTCGGAAGGGGGATAGTGAGGCTTGATACGAAAGCCATGAGCAAACTCGGCGTGAGAGAAGGTGATATTATCGAACTGAGCGGGCAAAAAAATACCGGGGCGCTCGCTGTTCGTGCTTACCCTTCGGATGTCGGCCTCAGCATAGCGAGAATGGACGGCATAACGAGGATGAATATAGGGGTGGGAGTAGGAGAAACGGTCAAGATAAAGAAAGCGGATATGAATGAGGCAAGAAGTGTTGTTCTTGCTCCAACGCAAAAAGGCGTGACGCTCATGATGCATCCTGACCTCCTCAAAAAGAATCTGTTTATGAGACCCGTAATGAAAGATGATGTAATATCGCCCTTCCCTGTCGTGAAGAGGCAAAGGGGAATGAACCCGTTCGAGGATATATTCAAGAGCTTTGGCATAGATATCGAGGGTATGGGAGATTTCTCGTTTACCCCGATACCGGGGGAAACGAAACTCGTTGTTGTTTCCACCCAGCCCGAGGGGATAGTCAAGGTAACGGACATGACGCAGGTTGAACTGAGGAAAGAGGCCGTGGAGATGGAAGCGGGGAGGGTCCCAACCATAACATACGAGGATATAGGAGGACTGCACACAGCAATGGAAAAGATAAGGGAGATGGTTGAGCTCCCGTTACGTCACCCGGAACTGTTCACAAAGATTGGTATAGATCCGCCCAAAGGCGTTCTACTCTACGGCCCGCCCGGGACAGGGAAAACCCTGCTGGCGAAGGCCGTGGCGAACGAGTCAGGGGCGAACTTCTTCTCAATTGCCGGCCCTGAAATAATGAACAAGTTTTACGGACAGTCTGAAGAAAACCTCAGGAACATCTTCGAGGAAGCGGAGAAAAACGCCCCTTCCATAATCTTTATAGACGAGATAGACTCCATCGCCCCGAAAAGGGAAGAGGTCACAGGAGAGGTGGAGAAAAGGGTGGTGAGCCAGATGTTAGCGCTGATGGACGGCTTGAAAGCCCGGGGGAAGGTCATAGTTATCGCTGCCACTAACAGGGAGAATGCTCTGGATCCCGCACTCAGAAGGGGAGGAAGGTTTGACAGGGAGATAGAAATAGGCGTTCCAGATACGAAGGGGAGAAAGGAAATACTTCAGATACACACGAGGAACATGCCGATGGAAAAGGATGTTGATCTGAACTGGCTGGCAAAGGTAACATACGGTTTCGTGGGAGCGGATCTGGAAGCCCTCGCAAAGGAGGCCGCCATGTCTGCCTTGAGGAGAAATCTCCCGCAGATATCATGGAAGAAAGATGAGGAGCTCCCGGCGGATGTTCTCAAGAAACTGCGGGTAAGCAAGAAAGATTTCCAGAATGCGCTCAAGATGGTTGAGCCTTCTGCCATGCGTGAAGTGATGGTCGAGATACCGAATGTCAAATGGGAGGATATAGGGGGTCTGGAGGAGGTAAAGCAATCTTTGAAGGAGGTAGTCGAGTGGCCTTTGAAAAACCCGAAGTCTTTCGAAAGGGTCGGGATAAAGCCTCCGAAAGGCGTTCTGCTCTACGGCCCGCCCGGGACAGGAAAAACGTTATTGGCGAAGGCCGTGGCGAACGAGTCAGGGGCGAACTTCATCTCTATCCGCGGTCCCGAAGTTTTGTCAAAATGGGTGGGTGAGAGCGAGAAGAGGATACGCGAAATGTTCAAAAGAGCGAAGCAGGTCGCTCCGAGCATAATATTCTTTGACGAGATGGACGCGCTGGTTCCGAAGAGGGGTCTGTCAGCTGGAACACGCGTATCCGAAAACGTTGTTTCCCAGATACTCACACATATGTCAGGCATCGAGGACCTTCACAACGTGGTTGTGATCGGGGCTACGAACAGGCCTGATATCCTTGACCCTGCCCTGCTGAGGCCGGGGAGGTTTGACAGGCAGGTTTTGGTCCCGTCCCCTGACGAGAAGACCAGGCTCGAGATATTCAAGATCCACACAAAGAACATGCCACTGAAAGGGGTTGACCTGAAAAAACTGGCCAGGCAGACCGAAGGGTATTCAGGGGCGGACATAGAAGCCCTCTGCAGGGAAGCCGGTCTTGATGCCATCAGGGAGGACATGAACGCAAAGGAAGTCAACAAGAAACATTTCGACGAAGCGGTGAAAGGATCGAGACCTTCCATAACACCGGATTTGGTAAAATTCTACGACATGCTGACGGAGAGCTTCAAATCCAGGGGCATGGAAAAGAAAAAGACCGTGAGAGAGGAAGATGACTACGTTGGTTGAACTTATAAAATTCACGAATAATTATTTATTATGAGAATGCAGTACAACCCAAGACTCACGGGCGATAAGGTACAAATCTGGAAGAGTTTTTTAACAGGTAGCATCATAACATCCTCCATAATATACTTTGTTCTCACAGAAAACGTCAATGTCTTCTTCGCTGCGCTGGGCCTTATCGTAATAGGCGTGATCCTCTTTATAGAAACCAATTTTAGTATCAGGAAGGTGGTTTTCCTTTCCCAGAACCTTTTTTTCATCGTTGTCGGGGGGATAGCCTCGATGATATCCAACGCGACCGGGTATTTGCTTTTGTACCTGTGGATCGTGCTGATACTCGTGGTTGTCACGTGGTTGCATAAATTCAAGGTTAGGGGGAGAATCAGGACTTCTTGACCTTCTTTTCGGAAACGGCCCATTTAAGTTTCTTCGGCTCCCTTCCCATCCCCCAGTTTCTCTGGCACTTTGATCCGCAGAAGTAAAATATTTTCCCGTCATTCTTCACGAACATCTTCCCTGAACCCTTCAGGATGTTTGATTTGCATATTGAACATTTCATTTCGTCACCTGCGATGGGAAATCCTCCCGGCCGCTTCCATTTCTGTCTCTTTCAGCATTATTATATCATTCTTCCTGACCGGTCCTGAGACGTTCCTCATCAAAACCTTCCCTTGATCCCTTCCCTCAAGAACCTTACACCTGACTTTTGTCACTCCCTTCACTCCAAGTCTCTCCAGGACCTGTATGACTTCCGCAGTTACCACCATACATAACGCCTATTATTTCTTCAAAGCTTCCACTTTCTTTTTTACGTCCTCTACCATTCTCTTCGCGTCCCCTGTCTCCTCGATCGCTATGCTCGAGGTACCGACATCGATTCCTGCCGCCTTTCCGAGCTCGAGTTTTGACGGGACTTCCACGCACAAGACTTTCTTCTCATCGCAGAGCGTTGGCAGGTGCATTAGCACTTCCTCTGGCGTTACATCGCTCGCCAATATAACGAGCTTTGCCAGCCCACGCTCTATGCACTTGGTTGCCTCATTCACTCCTTTCCTGAGTTTCCCTGTGGTTTTCGCTATCTCAACCGATTCGTAAATCTTGTCCGCGAGATCCTTGGAAACCTCGAATTTAACGAACTTCGCCATTTTCATCCCTCCTTCATCGGCTTTCCGCCTGTTGAGTCAATGACTGATACACTATACTTATGAACGGTATATTTAAAATTATTGGTGTAAGATGCGAGAAATAGCGGTTTTTACTGCTTGTTCCCCTCTCCGGTCCCTTGTCCAGTTCCTTGTCCGGGCCCACCTTCTGGCGGACCTTTCCCTCTTTCATCTTTCGGGCCGCCGCCCGGCCCCTCGAAAACGAACTGCATTAGCGTAAGGCCATCATTGATGGCGTCTCCTGGCTCTGCCCTGATCTGTCCACTGGCTATAGCAGACTGTATCATGAACCACTCCCGTACTCCATTGACCAGCCCCCTGAACATGTCGTCGAATCTGGGAGTCTGATCCCATGGAGGCTGTTCTATATGCGCTCCTTTCATCTCCTCCTCGGATATCCTTATCATCTCGTACAAGAAATCGAATTCCATTATGAACTTCGCGTCGTATTCCCCTTCATACGTTTCCATCGGCTCCATCTTGATGAGGATGTCGGGATTTACCGTGATCAGTGCGTTGAACACGAGTTCCTCGCCGTCGACGAACTGGAGCAGGAATTTCGCCTCACCACCGTATTTCTCTGACATTGAGTTGACAATATCCATGACCTGCGGATTCTTCTTCGCCTCTTCTATCTCTGAAGGCGACAGTTCAGGCTTCTTCTTCCCTTCAGGGCCGGGCATCATACCCTTTTCCATGCCTTCCCGGAATTCCTCCTTCAGGAAATCCTTGGTCGGGAATATCCATATCTGCATGTAAGGGGAAAGTATCTTCACGGGCTTGCCGAAGAAGTTCGTGGTCGTCTCGGTCTCCCATATCCTGACAGAACCGAACTCCGTGTCATAACTGACATCTATGGGCTCGTATTCTTCCGGGATTTTGGTCATGCCGAGGCACAGCGAACTCTCGGCGACCTGCCTGTTGTTGTCCACGAGCCTCCAGTACGAATCGAATATGCCGCCTGCGTGCTTCTCCCACTCGCTCGGTGAGGAAGGGATATATTCTTCGAAGAACCATTTAAGGAATTCGGGCGTCAGGGAGTTCTGAAGTTCAACCCTTTCCTTTATGGTGGTCTCCAACTTCCATTTGCACCATTCCTCTCCCATTTCCCTTTCTGCCTCTTCCCTTATCGGGTGAAGTTCTTCGAAGGGTTCGCCCCACATGTCAAAGTGAACCCATCCGTCTATCCTGCTGCTCGGATGGAAATTGCAGTTGCCTACAAACCTGACAACTCCTATCTCATTCCTCCATTCCTCTCCTTTAACACAATCAAACTGCTGTATGACATTGCCCCATGGGGCGCACCTGTCCTGGGCGCAGTCGGCCTTGCTCTGGCAGCCTTCGCATTCCTTACCCTGCCTTTCACAGCCATTCTCCCAGTCGCCGTCGCAATCAGTCCATCCTTCCTCACAGTCACAATGACCTCTCTCCATGTCGAAGTACTGGTGTTCGTTGCACTGTATGTCTCCGGACTCGTATCTGCATATTTCACACTCCCTGCACGTCTCCTGCCAGCAGAAATAAGTTTCCAGTCCCTGCCCCTTGAAGAACTCGTCACATTCCTCTTCATTATCCCAATTGTAACAATGCTGGTCACACTCCATCCTGTTGGTGCATCCTCCGGGTCCTGTCAGCTCGCCGGTTTCGAATTTCTTCAGCAACTCCTCGACTTTTTGGTTGCAGTCATTGCATGGCCTGCACTCTTCTTCACATTGGAACTTCCCTTCTCCGGTTAACCATCCGGTTATCATGTTAGACAGGAGTGACACAATATCTCCGGTTGGCGGGCCTTCTGCTGGAGGTTCAGGAGGTGGTGTTGGTTCTGGTTCCGGAGCAGGCTCAGGTTCTGCGGGAGGAGGAGGCATTTCCGGTTCAGGCGGAACTTTGGGCACTACAGGAGGTTCTGGTTTTGGCTCGGGAGGAATTGGTTTCTCCTTCTCTTCAACAGGTATCGGAAGCGTTACGCACCTTCCGTTTGAACATACGTCCTGGGGCCCTCCGCAATCACTCGCTAGCGTGCACTCACCCTCAAAGACAGGCTCTTCCTCTTCCTCGATCTCAGGGGCAATC
>JAZGEG010000087.1:0-3867 GCA_036478655.1 Candidatus Aenigmatarchaeota archaeon
GTTGGGGATAGTTTCGGATGCCCCGTCCGTAAACGCCTGGATAAGATTAGTTGAGATGAACATAGCGGATTTCTTCGATGTGGTTGTCACCCTTCACGACACGGGAAAGAAAAAGCCCTCGAAAACCCCGTTTCTAAAAGCAGTAAAGGAGATCGGGGTGAAGCCCGGGAACATCCTCTTCGTGGGGGACTGGCCCGAGCGGGACATACAGGGAGCGAAAGCCCTCGGGATGAAGACCGCGTTCGCGAAATACGGGAGCCAGGAAAGGATCAAAAAACACGGGGCGGATTACGAGCTCGAAAAGATTGAGGATTTGCTCAAGATAGTGTGATGTTATGGAACTGGGAGAGGCTATTCGAAATAGAAGGAGCATCCGCTCGTATCAGAACAGGCCTGTGGAGGACGAGAAGATCGAGAAAATCATCGAGGCCGCTCACTGGGCGCCGTCAGCGGGAAACCTCCAGTCAGTGGAGTACATTATAGTCAAGGACAAGGAAACGAAGGAGAGGCTCGCGGAAGCTGCCTTGGGTCAGGATCATGTCAGGGAGGCCCCTGTCAACATCGTGATTTGCTGCAACTTCCGGAAGATCGCACATTACGGGAGAAGGGGAGAGGAACTTTATTCCCTCCAGGAGAGCGGGGCGTGCGTGCAGAATCTGATGTTGACCGCACATTCTTTAGGACTTGGGACTTGCTGGGTAGGGGCGTTCAGCGAGGAGAAAGCGAGGGAAATAATCGGTACAAAGGAAAACGTGAGACCGGTGGGAATAATAACCCTTGGTTATCCGGATGAGAGCCCGGGATCTTCCAGAAGGGGCCCGAAGGATTCGGTCTTCTTGGAAAAGTATAGAAATAAATAACTTACTTCTCAAATATCGTATCTGCAAAATTTATCATCAGATGGGTACGATAAGATGACTGAACATGAATTGTCAATGACTGCAGAATTATCAAAGGTAATGCCCACGGAAGAGGCAATTGAAAGGTGGGTATTGGAAAGCATAAGACACAGTTTCCATTACGAGTATTTTATCCCCATACTGGGTTTGAACCCTTCAGATGAAGAAGAACGACCTCACGATTTGGCAGGATCTGGAAATAAACTAGAATGGGATGTACTCAGGGGACTTGCTTTTCAATACACGGAACCACCAGTAGATTTTGAAACTTACATCAAACCAGCTATTGAACGACATCAGCAACAACAATATCATCATAAAATCTGGAACGGGGATATCAAATCCCCGGGTGAAGATGACTCTATGTTAATCGGTGCGGTTGATGCCATATGTTCAAAGCTGGAGAACAGGAGATATCAGGGAGGGTCTCGTTCATATGATGAAATCGAGAAGATTTTCAATGGGACTAAAAAGCAAAAAAAATACATGAAAGATGTTTTGCCGGAAATGCGTAAAATCGAACAGCCTGAGCTGAGGAAAATCACTCTTTCTTCACTCCCAAACATAGGCGTTCCTGATGAAATCTACAATGGGATTTGTAATGCATTCGCAAGAGCCGTTAAAATGTTAAGGATACATGCTTATAACATGTCCTCTGTCACTCTATGAACTTTTCTCGATTTTTTGAAACTCGAATTTATTGAGAGCAAGATTTTCGGCCGAAACCGAACAAAACAGCGGGAATTTATAAGCGAGGGGAAGAGATTATTATTATGGGGGATGCAAAGTTTTTCGGGGTTCTGGCGATCCTGGTTCTGATAACCATGGCAGTTTCGGGTTGCACTTCCGACAAGCCCATAGGCGGAGAAACGGACGAGCACGGATGTATGCTGATGGCCGGCTACACATGGTGCGAGGCCAAGCAGAAATGCCTGAGGGCATGGGAAGAAGATTGTCCAGAATACTGCGGCAACATGAGTTTCGAGGAGGCTAAACAGATCGCCTTGGCAAGCGAGTGCGTTGAGAACGGAACGCTCAAGGATACGTACATGTGCAATGAGAATACAGGGACGTGGTGGATTGATTTAGACATTGAAAAACAAGGGTGCAGTCCGGCATGCGTCATCAACGTTGCAACAGAACAGGCAGAGATAAACTGGAGATGTACGGGTTTGTTGTAGGCAGATCACCCAATGAATTTCTTATTTGCCATTCAGGTTTACTACTTAATGCTTATAAAATTAATGGTCAATTTCTATTCATGGCAATTCCCATATTTGAAAAGATCCCAGCAGTCAGAAAATACAGGGAAGACGTGGAAAAACTTACCCAGACCTACAGTAAAACAAGAGATGCCTCTATCCGTGCATTTTATGATACTTCTATATTGGATAAAACCCTCGAAAATCCATCATTCAGATCCCAACCGTTGTTAAGAAGGTTAAAATTAAAAAAGCTGGCTTCATTCATGACATATTCAATTGCTAATGAAAATTATAGAAAAGACCGTGATTTTATAGGTGAATACTTCCCCTTTAGTGACTTGAGTAACCTAGTCAGACTTTACAAAGAAAAAAGAATCCGTCCACCTGGAAACACTTTGCAGGCGGTTTACCATTTGATAGACGTTTATGTTTCACCAAAAAAAGAATCTAGGTATAATTTACATCATATCCTCCCAGGTTTTATGACGCACGCCTTAGATGCTGTAATAGAATTAGACCTAACACCCCAGTTTGATGTCCAACGCATTGACAATCTTATTAGAAGAGCCCATGTAGTCGGAGATCAGGGAGCTGCAGATGCTTTTCAGGTAATAAAAGATAAAATTTTAATAGTAAAGAATGCTGATATGCAAGCGAAAATTTCGGCAAATCAAGAAACCTCGTCTTTTTGAATAAACTCTTTCTCGACTTTCTTTACGCCCGGTATGTGGCCTATCCTCTCCTGTATCTCGTTCATTATGTTGTTGTAGGATTCGTTATCTTTCGGGATTTTCAGGAGAAGCTTGACAACCCCTTTCTTGAACTTCACATCCTGGACGATCCTTAATGTAACGATGTCCTTCCCGTGCTTCGGATCCATAACGTGTCGTAGTCTCGAACGGAGTATGCTCTCGTTCAGGTCCTCGGGTTTTGCTAGTCCATGCTTTTCCTCGTAGTTTCTTATCGCGGACTTCAGGGCATCGATCGCGAGAACCGAGCAGTGTATCTTCACGGGAGGGAGACCCCCCAAAGCTTTCGTGATGTCCTTGAATTCGATCTTTTTCGCTTCCTCAATAGTCTTCCCCTTAACAATCTCTGTCATCACGCTCGTCGTCGCTATGTTCGCGGCGCAGCCGTATGATTTGAACTTTATGTCCTTGATAACATGGGTTTTCGGGTCGATCTTGAGGTGAAGGCTGATCATGTCCCCGCAGGCGAGGGAACCCTCCATAACCTTCGCGTCCGGGTTCTTTATCTCACCCACGTTCTTGGGGTGGGTGAAGTGTTCTATGACTTTTTTCGTGTACATGCGCAACACCTTGAAATAATCTATATAACACTGTTATATATAAAGGTTTCCAATTACACAACTTTACCTAAAAGAACCCTTCGCTTTTTGTTGCAACAAAGCGTGCATCTCCGTAACAACCAAAACTCGAAAGTTCTGTTCCGTTACCACTAATTATCAAAAAACGACCGTTATTGAAATCATTATCTGATTTACGGAAGCCGTGGAAATTCGTAAAACTCTTGTTTTTGTCTCTTAACCATATGATATGTTCACGTGCCTGTCTCATACTTCCGGCACGGGCCATGTACAGGGGATTCTCATATAAACTATCTACTTCCTGGGGACCTGATTTGGTCCCCATTGCTGTCTCAAGACTCATGAAAATTCCATAAGAAGATGGAAACTTTTTAACAGTTTCCTTCATTACGTCTTCTACCGGGATCATAGGGATCTTGTTATTTTTAATAAATTC
>JAZGEG010000088.1:0-2860 GCA_036478655.1 Candidatus Aenigmatarchaeota archaeon
CAGTCGGACTTGAAACAATCCAGTCACCGGTCTTGAACTTCCAGATCTCCTTACTAGTTTCCTTATCCACAGCGTAAAGGTATCCGTCATTTGAACCTATGAGAACTAGATTCTTGTGAACAAATGGAGATGATGTTATTTTTCCTCCTGTTCGGAACCTCCATATCTCCTTTCCTTCCAACGTAAGAGCGTAAAGGTTTTTGTCATAGCTTCCCACGAAAAGCACGTTTTTCGAAATAGCTGGGGTGGAAAACAACTCTCCGTGAGTCTTGAATCTCCATTTTTCTTTTCCTGTTTCCGCATCCACGGCGTAAACATGATTATCTGCGCTTGTAAAATAGATTACTCTTTCGTGGATTGTGGGTGTTGCTAATACACTTCCTCCCTCGCCAAAGTTTAAATGCCTGTCCATCTTCCTGACTTTGACAAGTTCGAAATCCTCTATTTCCGTGTCAAAATCAGAAGTTTTGAAACCTTCAAATCCGAAGTCCATATCATTTCCTCCATCACATTTTCAAACATTACCCACTGAACATCGTAATCGCTCTTTGTCCTGTATTCCGATTCACTTGAATATTCGCTCTCTATTTGATAGTCTGAAAGCGAGACTGTCTCGCCTTTTTTACTTTTGTATTTTTCCTTGCTTATCGGTTCTTCTATGTGTGTTTCTTTCTTTATCACTACTTTGAATTCGCCGAACGGTGGCGTAATTGGTGATTGTTTCTGGGTGCTGCTCTGGAAACGCCATACTTCTTTTCCCCTGAATCTGTCAAGACCGTAGTAATTGCAATCAAAAGAACCGAAGCAGACAAGATCATCAAATATCTTCGCTTCATCATAAATATACCCACCTGTTCTGAATTTCCAAATTTCTTTTCCGGTCTCAGCATCAAGGGCGTATAAATACCTGTCTTCAGAACCGAAATACACAATTCCGTCTTTGGCAACACTCTTGACTACCATACCGCCAGTTCGGAATCTCCAGATTTCCTTACCATCCAAAGTCAAACAATAAACTATTCCTTCTCTTGCACAGTGATAAAGCCTGTTGTTGTAGAGGAAAGGTGGTCCGCTGTTTCCGTATTTTCCAGTCCTGAACCTCCAGACCTCTTTGCCGTTTATATCCAAACAATACAGGTAGTTGTCAAAGGATGGGAAATACGCCCTTCCATTATGTATGGGTGTTGGCCTGTTCAGCATTACATCGTCACCTGTTTGGAAACGCCAAATCTCTTTTCCCGTTTTTGAATCTATACAATAGAAATTGTGATCACAGGAACCCGTGAAAACCATCCCCTTATAAACCATTGGAGAGGAAGCGCTTTCAGCTCCTGTTTTGAATTTCCACAAAAGTTTTCCTGTTGATTTTTCGACGGCGTAGATGTTGGTGTCTTCTGACCCAAAAACCACCATATCTTCATTAACGAAAGGTTGGCTGAACACCCTTCCGGCTGTTCTGAACCTCCATATTTCTTTACCATTCGAAATATCAAGGGCGTATACGTGACCGTCATATGAAGGGGCAAAAATAATCGAACCGTCAGTTGAAGGTGACCCGTAATTGGAGCCGCTTGTTCTGAATTTCCACAATTCTTTCCCATTCCTCCCGTCTATTGCATATACGTAATGGTCACCGCACGTCGCGTATATCACGCCTTCGTGCATCAAGGTGAAACCGAAACTTCCTCCTTCACCTATCCTTAGGTTTCTAACAAATTTCTTTACCTTCTTCACTTCGAAATCCTCAAGCTCTGCTTCAAAGCCTTCAAATTCGAACTCCATACCAAATCCTCCATCACATTTTCAAACATAACCCACTGAACATCATAATCGCTCTTTGTCCTGTATTCCGCTTCGCTCGAATACTCGCTCTCTATGTGGTAATCGGAAAGCGAGACTGTTTCTTCCTTTTTCTTTTTGTATCTGCTTTCCTCGATAGTTTCATCTACACGGGTTTCCTTCTTTATTTCAACCTTGAACATCTCGTAAGGATGCGGCCAAATGGATTTTCTCAACGTGCTGGTCTGCATGTTCCATAATTCTTTTCCGGTCTCAAGGTCAAGGTAATGAACCCTGCAGTCAACAGCCCCGAAGAGAAGTTTATCTTTGTATATCTTCGCCTCATCCCATATCTGGCCGTCAACCTTGAAGCGCCAGATTTCGTTTCCTTCGAGATCCAGGCAGTACATGTTTCCGTCTTCTGATCCAAAATATATTCTTCCTTCCCTCACGACTGCTTTAGATTCAACCACCCCGCCGGTCCGGAATCTCCAGATTTCCTTCCCTCGCATATCCAAGCAGTAGAAGTTACCGTCCCTCACCCCTATGTATATTCGCTCGTTCACGATTGTCGGGGACATCGCTACTCCATAATTCCCGAGTTTGGATTTCCAGATTTCCTCACCTGTTTTAACATTTATGGCGTAAAGATAGCTGTCGAAAGAGGGGATGAAAACTATCTTTTCGTAAATCGTGAGGTGGACAGGATCGAATACTTCAGCCCCGGTTTTGAATCTCCAAAGCTCTTTTCCTTTTTTTGCATCCACGCAATAAGCATACCCATCGAAAGAACCGAATATCACCGTATTTTTATAGAAACCAGGTGTGCAACACATTTCATCCCCGGTTTTGAATCTCCAGATAACCTCACCTGTTTTCGCATCGAAAGCGTAAAAGTTCGAATCCTGAGAGGACGTGTAAACTATGCCTTCCTTAACTCCAGCATATCCCGCCATAGCGCCGCCCATCTTATATCTCCAGACTATCCTCCCGCTGGAAGCCTCTATGCAATAAAAATTACCATCCCTGCCTCCAATGTACAAAAGTCCTTCGGCACAAACCGGAGAAGAATCAATTAAAT
>JAZGEG010000089.1:0-4891 GCA_036478655.1 Candidatus Aenigmatarchaeota archaeon
ATTTATCCCTGCGTTAATATAATATCATGAGTTACGGGAAATCCCCCTGGATCGCGGCGTTCCTGAATTTCGTGATCTGGGGCTCCGGTTATGTGTACATAAAACACAGGATGGTTTTAGGTGTGGGTTTGGTGATAGTCACCTTCTTTAACTTACTCATCCTCATTATGATCCCCAAAGTGATAATATTGAAGAGTTCGGAATTGTTTTTTCTATGGCTCTCCTTCATATGGGTCGTGTTAAGCGTGTTGTTCGCGATAGATGTCTACAGGGAAACGGAAGAACTGAATAAGATTTAAATTTATAAATCTTTTTCTCTCATAAATAAAGGTTTTGTTCCTTTTCGGGGTGGAAAGAATGGAGAAATGGAGATGCAAGCGCTGTAACTATGTGTTCGTTGGCAAGGAGGCCCCCAATCTATGCCCCAGCTGCGGACGCGATACAGAATTCGAAGTAATTGATGAAATGTTGCCATTCGTCCCGTTTTATGATGAGTAGCCTGTTTCTGAGAAAAAAACTTCAGCACTGCGCCTGCGAACCGCTTCCCCCACCTGAACCCATCGGGCCCAATCCGGCAGCTTCCGGCGCCGAACTCAGGGTCTGGCTGCATTCCTCGGGTGGTGAATTGAAGGCAGCGCATATCACCTGCTTTATCGCCTCGGGGGACCTGCTCGCCGGACTAACCTGCTGACCGTTTATGCCGAAGGTGGGCGAACCTCCCACTCCGTACTGCTGAGCAAGGGAAGCGTCAACCATGTAGGGAGGGTACCTTTCCCCGCTTTCCTGGAAGGTCTTGGTTAACTCGAATTCCGTGTCCGTTGTCTCCATGCATGTATCGATCGCGGAGCTGTCAATGCCCGTCTCGCTCATGCATTTTTCCGGATCATCGAATTCAACGAAGCACCTCAGGTAATCCGTGAATTTCACTTTCTCCTCCTTCTGTATGCAGTACATTCTCGTGTTCTCTGTCATCTCCTTTTCGCCATGCATGAGGTAGTGGACGAAATTAACTTCCACATCCGCCTTGTCCCCGAGAAGTTCTATTACAGGAACATACGCTTTTAGGAACTGCAAACCGTAAGGACAATACGACATCACAAAAGCATGGGCTTCGGGTTTATCGCTCTTCGGGATATCGGGTGTTGGGGGAGCTGGCAGCTGGGGTGGTGCGAATTCGCTTGCCTCTGCGCAGATTTCGTCGTTTTGGGTCAGTTGACAAATGCCTTGCTTTAAAGTTCCTTCGCCGTCAAATCCTGTCGGACCCGCCAAAAACTTATCGTTGTAGATAAGAACAAAACCAGGATTAGGTATCTCCTGTCCGAAACCTGTCTTAACAAGGGGGATTCCTAGAGTGTTTGCTACCTCCCTCGCCACCGGTTCCATCTCTTCGCAATTCGTGCAGCCAGGAGGTGAAATGAAAATGAACTGATCGCTGGTTTCGAGTGTATCGGGTGCGGCGACCGAATAACCAGTCATTACAGGGCTGGCTAACAATCCCGCCCCGAAAAAGATCACTGCAACCACAACAGAGTAAGCCATTATTTTTTTCGTGCTCACTTCCCCTGGTTTCACAGTCCTTGTTTTAGGAGCTTTCTCTTTCTCGGTGTTTTCCTTTTCCTCCGGTTTCTCGTTAACTTCAAAATCAGCTTCTTTTTTCCTTCTCTTGGACATAGACATATTTTTGGCACGAATATTTAAATACTTTTAAAAATACTCCGCTGCCTCTTCTGCTGTCAGGTATCGGAAGGTTATCACATCACTGTCAACCGGGTAGAAATAATCACATCCCACTTCTGGCATCCTCCCGTTCACGAAGTAAAGCCAGTAGTGGTCTTCGTCCTGTTTAACGTTGTTTATCCCTGTTACGAAAACACCAGTTGCGAAAATCTCGTAATCGACCGTGGCGACTCTCTTTAACATATCGAATGCTGTTTCCTCCGGGCCGACAGCGACTTCGTGTGTCAGCACTTCTTCGCCCGTGTCTATGTTAACCTGAACCCCTGGGCCTTCTCCACCTGAAGCGATAAAACCTGTTATTCCAGTTAGACCAAAGCTTCCCAAGGCGACCAGCGCGATCACCAAAACGCCTGTCAGCAAGTATTTTAAGTTCATAGAGGATGTCCTTCTTATTTAATTCTGAGAACTTATCTTTAAATCCGTAATTTCATGTAAGATCAATCCGTATGCGCCCTACTTCCCGTAATACCGGCTTGGTCTGTGTATCTGCCCGAATACCCCTCGCTCTCGCTGTCGAGCCTCAGCAGTATGAGCTGGAAGAACCTCATCCCGGGCTTTATCTTGATGGGGGAATTGTTCGGGTTGAAAACGCTGAGGGTTAACGTTCCCTTGAACCCCGGGTCCACCCAGCCCGCGTTGTTGAACATCACCCCGATCCTGGAAAGTGAACTTCGTAACTTCGTTATCCCCCCGACATCATTGGGAAGCTCTACCCTTTCGATTGTCCGGACGAGAACATGTGTTTTCGGGGGGAGTACTATTTCGTTCTGCTTAATCCTTTCATACTCCGGTTCCTTCCCTAAATCTATCTCCTTCCCTTTAAGAATCAGTACCTCATCCGATATTTTAAGGTCGATAGAGGCGGGCTGGATCTGTTTCGAATCCAAGGGCTTAATGACAAGCCTTCCCGAATCCAGCAATTCCCTTATACCCCTGTCCGAAACCACCATAAAATTCCTCAGTACTCCAAGCCCTTCTCCGCCTTTTTCCCTTTTTTGAATGGGTGCTTCACGTCCCTCATCTCGGTCACGAGGTCCGCCTTCTCCATGATTCTCTTTGTCGCGCCCCTCCCGGTCATAACCAGGTTCGTTTTTTCAGGGAGTTTTTCCATTAGCTCCAGAACCTCCCTTTCGCCGATCATACCCGAGGAAAGGGCGACGTTGACCTCGTCCAGTATTAGCAGGTCAGGCCTGTAAGCCCTTGTAAGCAGGCGTTTCGCATAGAACAGGGCTTCCTTCGCCTGCTCTGTATCTTCCTTTGACGGGTTCTTGAGATTCACGAAATCTTCCGATCCGAACTGGATGATCTCGAGGTTTGGGAGGTTTTTCCTGAGAAGCGCTTCACCTGTTTTCTTCCCCTTCAGGAACTGAACCACAACTACGTGTTTCCCGTATCCGAGAAGTCTCATGGCCATTCCGAATGCGGCGGAGGTCTTTCCCTTTCCCTTTCCCGTGAAAACGCACGCTATCCCCATATCACCACCCAATTCCTAACTTATCCAAAAACAACCTTGAACAAAGCGAGCCTTTCGAAGCGGCCTCCTTCAGTTCCTCTGGTTTCTTCCACTTCCATTCCACGTATTGCGTTACCCCTTCGGAAGCCTGCGGGATCTTCGGCTCCCCTTCGGTTATCTTTACCTCGTATAATTTCATATGCAACACGTACGTTTCTCTTTCGATTTTCCCCTCGTTTAACATCCCATTTATCTCGAGTTTCACTCCGAGCTTTTCCTTGCCCGACCTCAAAACAGCATCCTCCGGGGTTTCCCCTTCTTTAACCGTTCCCGCGGGCAGGCCCCACGCATCCGGAAGCTCGTCATCCGGAGGTCTTTTGACCGCGAGTATCCTTGCTCTGTCCTCGCTGTAGATAACGTATGATATCGCGTTCTCCGTCCGCTTCATTCATCCGCACCTCGAATACCCGCAGTTCAGGCAGGTGTAACATCCCTCTGCGGAGTACAGCTTGGATTTGCACATGGGGCAGGTCTCCTCGGATTCCTCCATCTCCGTCTTGTCCTTATCGTTCTTCACGTATTTTATCTTCTTCCGCTTCTCCTCCCCTATGTGTATGACCTGAACGACCTTGCTGAGGTCGCGGTAGATCGTTACCCCCTTGCATTTAAGCTTGTACGCAAGTTCGTACGCTCTCTCCACGTCCTTTATCCCCGCATCACTTCGCAGGTTTATCGTTTTGCTCACGGCGTTGTCCGTATGCCTTTGGAAGGCGGCCTGCATCCTTATGTGCCATTCGTAGTCCACATCATGCGCTGTCTTGAAGAGCTCTCTTGCCTCCTTCGGAACGCCTTCAATCCCTTCCAGCGAACCCGTTTTCGAGACCTCGTACATGAGGTCCTCTGAAAAGAATCCCTTCTCTTTAACGTATTTCTCGAAAAGGTTGTTCACTTCCACCAGTTCGTCCTCCCCGCTCAGGACGTTCTTCCTCACGAAAGCCACAGCGAACAACGGCTCGATCCCGCTTGAACAGTTAGATATAATGCTTATCGTTCCCGTTGGGGCGATTGTAGTGGTGGTGGCGTTTCTCATGTGCCTGTAACCTTTTTTGCTCCAGACACTTCCCTTGAAGTTCGGGAAGCTCCCCCTGGCCGCCCCTATCTCAACTGATTTCTTGCGGGAGGTTTCGGTCACGAACTTCATCACCTTCTCCCCGAGTTTGAGGGCTTCCTCTGAATCGTAACGAATCCCGAGTTTTATCAGCATGTCAGCGAAGCCCATCACACCAAGGCCTATCTTCCTGTTCGCATTGGTCATGAACTCTATCTGCTTGATCGGGTAGGAATTCGCATCTATCACGTTGTCAAGAAGGTGAACAGATGACCTAACTGCCTTCTCCAGTTTATTCCAGTCTATTTCCGCTTTGCCGTTCGTTTCCTTGATCATTTTGGAAAGGTTGACCGATCCAAGGTTACATGATTCGTACGAAAGCAGTGTTTGTTCACCACATGGGTTGGTCGATTCTATTTCTCCTATATGTGGTGTTTGGTTGTGGCGGTTTATCTCGTCTATGAAGATCATGCCGGGGTCCCCTGTCTTCCATGCCTGGTATGTTATCATCTCCCAGACCTGGCGGGCGAACAGTTTTTTGAACACCTTACTTGTCCTCGGACTCAGCAGTTCATACTCCCCGTTGTTCTCGA
>JAZGEG010000090.1:0-24677 GCA_036478655.1 Candidatus Aenigmatarchaeota archaeon
AAAATGACAGTGAAGATGCTTTAATTTAAGGGGTTTAAGTTTGTTAAAAATTTCTCTAAAATCTATCCTGCCAAAATTTCTTGCAAAAAGATGTGCGAAATCCACACATAACGAACATTTGGTTTCCCTTACCATCCGTATTGTTTCATCTAGGCTCCCGAGCGCTGAATGCTTTCCCGTGGTTTCAGGAGAAAGCAGGACGTCCCATCCTCTCTTTCGAATGGTTCCCATCATATCCAGGATATGCTCTTTGGTTATTTGATAAACTTTCTCTTTATCCTCCCCTCCGAAATATGCAAGATGGAAAACAACTCGCTTCGCCCCCATGTGATGCGCCCGTTCACATGAATCCAGAATCCGCTTCTTGGAAGCCTCGATCTTCTCAGGCTCCTTGCTGGCGAGATTGATGTAGTAGGGAGCGTGAACGCTCAGTTCTATCCCCATCTTCTCCCTTCCCTTCCCCACTCGCTTCGCGAGATCGATACCCATCTTTATTCCGTGGGTGAACTGAACCTCCATACACTGCAGTCCTAATCCCTTCACTTTCGATAGGCCTTCCAGCGTACTGCTGGCCGGGCTCCCTGCAGGACCGAGAAGGATTTTCATAACTATCTTACCAACTTTTCGAACACACCTTTCGAAGTTTTCAAAATATTATCGTGAAGATTTCGCCCTTTCGAGTCCATGGTGACCATTACCGGGAAATCTTTCACCTCGAGTTCCCATATCGCTTCAGCCATTCCAAATTCTTTCTTGTAGACATTTCGAATCTTCATGTTTTTTGTATAAAGCAATGCAGCCCCTCCGATAGCTGAAAAATAAACAGCCCTTCCTCTCAGCGCATCGAGAACGTTGTTATCCATCCCTCCCTTGCCGATAATCGCCCTTATGTTGTACTTGTCGATCAGTTGTTTGGTGTAGAGATTGAACCTTGAACTGGATGTCGGGCCCGCTGCAACCACTTCGTTGCCTTTCACGATCGGACCGCAGTGGTAAATGATTGAGTTCTTTATTTTCTGGAAGTCGTTTTCAAGCAAAAACAATTGAGCCCTGTCCCTGGCAGTGAAAATCGTTCCGTTAAGCGAAACCTTATCCCCCACATTCAGCTTGGTGAAATCATTCTCCATGCAAATGCCTCCTGAGGGCCCAGCAAGAGAAAGCGATACCAACGAAGAAGGACGCGGGGTGCCTGTAAGATTTCGTTGCCTTAACCCCCAATGCCGTTGTCTTCCCCCCGAGCCCCGAAGGGCCGATCCCGAGTTTGTTTATCTCTTCCAGCAGACCCTCCTCCAGCTTTTTCAATTCGCTGTCATCGTTCCGATCATCCAATTTCCTTAGCAGCTGTTTCTTGGAGAGATGAGCTACCTCTTCGATACTTCCTCCTATCGCAACCCCGATAATATACGGAGGGCACCCCTTTCCCTGGGCCTTAACCACGGCATCCAGAACGCATTTCTTAATCCCCCTGATGTCCCTGTTCGCTTTCAATCCGCTGTCCGGCAGGCTGTAAACTTTCGAAACATTTTCCGAACCGCCGCCCTTCATCATCAGGTCGATCTTCAGCTTATCCGACTCCTTGAAATGGATTACGGGCCTGTTCCCGGCCACCTCGCTGGAAACCGGATCAACGGCATTCGGTCTCAAGGGAATATCATCAGTGGCCTCCACAGTGGCTTTTTCTACCATCTTTCTTATCTGCTCTTCTGACTGTTTCCCATCGGTTTCAACGTAAAAAATCGGGATTCCGGTGTCCTGGCAGATCGGTCTGGATTCTTCCCTGGCGATTTCCACGTTCTCCAGAATCCTCCCGAGAACTTCCCTGGCGTTTTCACTCCCCTCCTTCTCCATCGATTTTTTAAGCCCGTCAATTATATCAGAAGGCAGTTCAGTCGCGCATTTCCTGTACAGATCGACTATGATCTTTTCGGTGAGCATGTGTTAAATAATAATATCTAGAATTAAAACTTTAAGCTCGGGTTTTGGGACAGGCTCCAGGAAAATATTTTTAACCCTGTGGAATAAAAATTTGTTATGGCCGAAAAAATAGATCTCAGATCGAAGATCAGGACGGTTCCTCATTTTCCCAAGGAAGGGGTGATGTTCAAGGATATCACAACCCTTCTGCAGGATTCCGATTGTTTCCGCTACGTGATCAAGGAAATGCTCGATCATTTCAAGGGGGAGAAAATAGACAAGGTGGTTTCAGCGGAGAGCAGGGGTTTCATTTTCGGCTCTGTGATGGCGCATGAACTCCATGCAGGGTTCGTCCCGCTTAGGAAACCGGGGAAGCTCCCATGGAAAAAAATCAAGGAGGAGTTCAAGACAGAATATTCCAAGGATGCGTTCGAGGTACACAAGGATTCAATAGAAAAGGGCGAGAACGTCCTCCTGGTTGATGACCTGCTGGCGACAGGGGGGACGATGGAGGCCGCTGTCAAGCTGATAGAGAGGCTCGGAGGGAATATCATCGGGATAGCGATATTAATAGAGCTAGGCTTCCTGAAGGGCAGGGAGAAGCTGAAGAAATACAATCTGTTCACGCTTGTGAACTACGAATCAGAGGAATGATTTCTAAAATTTATTAAACAGGGCAATAAGTTATTACTATAGAGGTGGTTTTTTGCTTGACATCCGGCTTTTCAGGGAGAATCCCGAAATAATCCGCGATTCCGAGAAGAAACGGTCCAAGGACCCGAAACTCGTGGACAGGGTAATAGAATACGACAGGAAATGGAGGGATATTCTGAAGAGGGTGGAAGAACTCAAACACAAAAGGAACGTGGTTTCCAGGAAAATAGCAGAGCTGAAAAAATCAAAAAAACCAACGAAAAAGAGAATAGAGGAGATGAGAAGGATAAACAGGGAGATAGAGAACAGCGATAAAAAAGCGGATGAATGCCTATCCCAACGCGATCTTCACCGTTACAAGATAGGGAACATACTTCACAAGGATGTGAACAAAGGGGACACGGAAGTGGAAAACAAATTCATCAGGACATGGGGGAAACCTCACGTTCTATTCAAGGACATGGAAGCCTTCCGAAGAGATACGAGGGGGAAGCTGGATTTTCATTCGCTCAAATTCAAGCCGAAAAGCCATGTTGATATTCTCGAAAGCCTCGAACTCGCGGATATCGTGAAGGCCTCGGAGCTCTCAGGCGCCCGTTTTTACTACCTGAAAAACGAGCTCGTCATGCTTAACCTCGCACTCATAAAATTCGCTCTGGACTTCCTCGTTAAACATGGGTTCGTTCCCATGTGGACCCCCTTCATGCTCCAGAAGCCTGCAATGGCCGGGGCTGCGGAGCTTTCGGATTTCGAGAACCAGCTCTACAAGATAGACAAGGAAGACCTGTTCCTGATAGCGACCGCGGAACAGACGCTGGCGGCGTACCACATGGGGGAGACCTTCGAGGAGAATTCCCTCCCCGTAAAATACGCGGGTTTCTCCACGAACTTCCGGAAAGAAGCCGGCTCCCACGGGAAGGACACGAAAGGGATCTTCCGCGTCCACCAGTTTGACAAGGTGGAGCAATTCGTTTTCTGCAGCCCGGAGGATTCGGAGGAGTGGTTCCACAAACTGATCAAGAACGCCGAAACCCTCTACCAGAAACTCGATATCCCGTACAGGGTCATGTCGATATGTTCGGGCGAGATGAATGACAACGCCTCCCTTAAATACGATCTTGAAGCCTGGATGCCGGCTCAGGGGAGATTCCGAGAGTTGGTTTCTTGTTCTAATTGTACGGATTACCAGCCCAGAAAACTCAGGATAAAGATGGAAAGAAAGGGAGGGAAACGCGAAATCCTACACACGATAAACTCAACCGCGATCGCCACGCAACGAACGATTGTGGCGATCCTTGAAAACTTCCAGCAGAAGGACGGGAGCGTTAAGATCCCGAAAGTCCTTGCGAAGTACGCCGGTTTCAAGGAGATAAGAAGGAGATAGGAATGATTCTGGATGACCCCAAGGAAATCGAGAGAATAGATATTTCGAAAGTTGTAAAGGTCATGGACAAATTCCCAGAGCAGTGCGAGGAGGGGATAGAGATAGGGAGGAAGTTCGTGAAAAAACTCGAGAGGGAAAAGCCCGGAAGGGTTTGCGTGTGCGGGATGGGAGGATCCGGGATAGCGGGGGACATACTCGCGGGGGCGTTCCCTGACAGGGACATAAGGGTCTTCAAAGGATACGAACTCCCGAAATACATCGGAAAGGGGGATCTCGTTTTTGCTGTCAGTTATTCCGGAAACACGGAAGAAACGCTCAGCGTGTTCAGGGAGGCTGAGAGGAGAGGATACGAAATCATCGCTGTGACCTCAGGAGGAGAGCTCGAGAGGGAGTGCGTTAAACATTCGATAGATTACGTGAAGATCCCGAAAGGGATCAAACCCAGGTTTTCGCTTGGCTACCTGCTTTTCCCGATAATAGTAATTCTGGAAAAGATAAAGTTCTTGAAAAAACAGAAGCTCGATCTCGTTGTCAAAAATCTCAGGGAAACGAGGGAGGAGATATGGACAGAAACGCCAGCGAAAGATAATCCAGCGAAGAGAATTGCCATGAAATTGGTGGACTCCGTTCCCGTGGTCCAGGGATTCGGGATTTACGAACCAATCGCTTACAGAACGAGAACGCAATTCAACGAGAATTCAAAGATCCCATCGTTTTCGGAAAACTTCCCGGAACTGGATCATAACTCAATCCTCGGATGGGAAGGAGGGGGATATCTCACCCGGAACTTCTCCGTTATACTGATAAGAGATGATAAGGAAGGCGGGAAGATATGGGAAAGAATAGAGTTCACAAAGAAATTGCTCAGGAAATCCGTGAAATACGTGGTAGAGGTGTGGTCTTTATACCCTCACGAACTCTCCAGAATGCTCTCGACGATGTACGTCCTTGATTTCGTAACGGTTTACCTCGGCCTTCTCAGAAACAAGGACCCCGGGGATGACAGTCTCCTGTTAAAACTGAAAACTATTTTAAAGAAGGGGGAATAATATTTATTAAACCTGACTTTTAATGGTTATTATGAAACTGATATTAGTCACGGGGTTGGCGGGGATAGACAAGAAAACAATAATAGACCTTGCCCTGCAGAGGGCAGGCCGCAAAAAAGAGTTCAAGGTTGTTGATTTCGATACCATAGGGAATCTTGCAGAGGACATGAAAAACGCAACAGACCTTGAGACGGCAAGGAACTTGCTATCGAAATTCTACACAGATATCGAAAAGGTCATGATATCAGACCTCAAGGAAAAGAGACAGGATATCATAGTGAACGGATACCTGACCATGGGAACGACATACGGTTACATGGGGGCGATACCTGAAGAGTTCTTCCGTTCCTTCAAGCCGGACAACATAGTGATACTCGAGAAGGGCGATGATGCGGGGGAGAGAATTGACCCGAAAATGAACGAACACCAGCACATCAACAGATATTACGGTGCGATGTATTCCTCGCTTTGCAGCTCTGTCCTCAAGATAGTAAGATTCAGGGAGAAGCGGATGATGGAGGCCGTTAAGGAGATCAGCGATCTCATAAAACATTAGGTGTTTGACATGTTTCTGCCACACCAAGAAATACTGATATGGACCATAATCATAATTTTCATAGTAACACTGATGTACAGATTTATGGTTGATCCCAAAAAGATGAGGCAGATTAAAAAGGACATGAAGTTTTACAGTGAAAAATCCAAAGAGGCACGGAAAAAGAAAGATACGAAGAAGACCAGCGAATACGCTGACGAGATGATGAAGCTGAGCCGCAAGCAATTTGGTCTCAACACAAAACCAATGATGGTATCCCTTCTGGTATTTTTCCTGGCGCTCTATACAGTTCTCGGAGCATACGGCACGACAATCCCAATTGTTGGAACCTATGTAGGCGGCATCTTAGTCAACACAGATGAGGTTGTAAACCAGGATACGCATACGGGCGTCCTCAAGTACAAGGATTTGAGTTACCCGTTACAGGTACGCAATGAATCACATGAAGATGAAAGAACGGCATTCAAGATAGCAATCGACCACGACCAGAACAACGGTTTTTCAGATGATGAAATGTACAGCCCTGGAGATATAGTCAAGATAGGGAATTTAAGATGGAAGATACACCACTCTGACATGGACAAGACATTCTTCATACTTTCCTTGGGCCTGCCTTTCACCCCGCCTCCGTTGCCTGTTTTAGGAAACACAGGAAACCAAGTAGACTGGATATGGTGGTACGTACTTTGCGCGATAACACTGTCCTTTACTATTAGAAAGCTTTTAGGCGTGGAGTGAAACCCCTCATAACCCGTATGCGAACACGCCGGGAACCCATGTCTTTATCATGAGGTAAACGACAAGCATATCGACAAAGAGGAACATCCCCACTATCAGTATCCCGAAGACTATTGTGAAGTTGAGCTCCGTTAGGTTGCAGACAACTTTCTCCTCGAAGGAGCATATGAATTCCGTTCGTATCATGGAGTCAAATGTCAAAAGTATGAAAAAACAGGAAATGGATACTATCAAACAGCCGAGGAAGATCAAGAGTTTCATTGCTTTCCGCCCCTTTTATTAATTTTCTTCTCTTTTATATAAGGATACCTTGAAACGTTTCCGCATCCCAGACAGGTTATTATCACGGACTGCTTGTCCCTTCTCGTCCGGACCCTGCAGTTGGCCCCCGGCTTCAGATAAGACAGGCATTTCTTGCAAAACCTCATTTTCATCCCCTTTGTAAACCTCACGTTGTACCTCATCCCCATCTTTCTCGCGAGCTCCACGTAACGCTTCGAGCGTTCAGGATGTTCATCAAACTCGCTTTCGGCCTGATCGAAAAGTATTTGAATTCTTTCTTCCGCTATTTTTTTCCATGCCTCAGGTTTCCTTCCCCTTCTTACCATAAGATTAAATTATCCTTAGTAATAAAAAATCTTCTTACAGCTAACGCTGTTAAAATAAATAAAATAAAGGTTTAGGTTTTACTTTCTTCTCCGCCAGCGGCTGGCGCTGCTGCTCCGCCACCTTCTTCTCGTCCCAACCAGTATAGCACTATCGCAAGTATTACTATGAAGAACAGTATTGTCCAGAAATCAGAGCCAATTGCAAATCCTGGTACGTTGATAAGCCACGCTGCACCTGCCCCAAAGAATATCAATATGCCTATGAATACAACCAGCAGTACCACTATCCACTTGGCCTTTGTATCTGCCAGAAGTTCCTGCGGCCTCTGACCTGTGATCGCAAGCAGCATTACTATGAAAAGTAACCCTACTGCCACCACAAGAAACTCACCGGCAATGTTAGTGAAGAAATTAACCACCATTATATTCCAGCTGGAGAAGAACATCACGAAGAACGCGATGATCAGTGAAATCACCGCTGTTGCTGATTTAGGTAACTGTTCTGGCAATGCCCATCTGAGGAGTCCGTAGACGATCGCTAGTGCAAGCAGAAACGGGAACAAGAACTGGAAGAACCCCAGCCTCGCCATGTTCTGTAGCATCTCTTGAAACGGCATATTAAATTATTGTATGATAACCTTTATAAAAACGTATCTTCACCACTTTTCCTGCTACGCTTACACGAGAAACTCACTTTTGCCAAAGAACATCGAGATTCAGGGAAAGGAAAGCTTTATAAACAATAAAAACTACTAATAAGTAATAAAAATACTAACAGCATTAAATTAAAGAATTGTGATAAGATCTGATTGGTGTTGAAATGGCAGGAAAAGTTGATATCAGAGAATACCTAAGAAAAATAGAGAATGGGTTAAATGAACTTTATAGCAACAAATTCGATCTCAGTAAATATAAATACAGGGATGAGACGCCAAAAGCTTATGAAAGTTTGATTAACGGTCTTAAGAAAAACAATTTACAATTCATTAGCAAAGGCCTTAACGACTTATATAAATACACTAATCCTGATATCAAAGAAAACGAGATAAAGAAAAATTACGGGAAAGAGAAAGTTATATTGAAATTATTCTACGGGATATCCGGTACTGTAAAGAATATGGCAGATGAGATTTCCAAGGCAGTCGCTGGTTCAGATGCAAGGGCAACAGCCTGAACTTATTCTCCTGATGGCCCCATTTTATAGGCCTTCCAGATTATCACCAGCACCACGATTATCCCGACCAGCCAGAGCAGGTTCGGGTCTGAGAGGAAGCTGGACCCGGGTATGTATCCCGTGGAACCGAGTCTTGCAAGGAGGACCAGAACAAGAACGAGAATCACGACCAGGACTGTGGCATCCCCTCCCCTCTTCCCTTCTCCCCTGAAAGGTTTCAGGACTATCCAGATCAGGAACAAAACCACGAAAAAGCCCGCGGCGTAAGGGAGGATCAAATTTATGAATGTCACTACCTGCGCATTCATGATTGCGAAGAAGGCGAAGACAGCAGCTATCACCCCCTTCACGGCGCGGTTACCGAAGACCTTTGAAACCTCGAGAGCGCCGTAAATGATCGCAAGGACTAGAAAAAACGGAAGGAGGATTTCAATGGAAAGGAAATCGAACGGGAACATAATCATCACGCCCTTGATATCATATATCTTTCTTTTTGAATGGCCGTTTTCCACCGCTTGCTCTTTTTAAGCCTTCTTTAAGCGCCCTAATCTCAGGGTTTTGGCCTTTACCTAGAACCAATCTAGATAGACGTTTAATTTCGTCATCAGCTTCATTTAAAAGATTTTGTGTTTGCTGATCCTTAGAGCCCTTATTCATAGTTAATTCATATATAGTCACTATTTTAGTTTTCAAGAGGTCAAAATCAGTTCTAAACCCACCTACAGGGTTAACCTGTTGAAAAGCTTTTGAAAGGATGCCTCCACCAGCCGCTGCACCAAGCGTTTTGCCTTGCGCCCCCCCTCCACCTCTCGGTCTGAATACCAGCCAAATAAATCCGAGGATTATGAGCCCGATTATCCAGTATTGGCTCAGGAACACGAACCAGTTGTACATACCTTGGAATATTATGAAGGCGTACACAGCCACAGCAATGAGGATTTGCAAACCCTTATGTTCGCCCATCCATCTGGATGTTAGAATGTATATGAAAACTATTATGAACAGCGTAGGGAAGAAGAAGAGATAAAAAATCTGGTAGAGCGGACCCTGAACGGCGTATTCGTTCACTAGCTGCGAGCTGATTTGCAGGATATCAACTAGCCACTGGAATATGTCCGTTGCCATAAATATCTATTGGGTTAATAAGTTTAAATTTATGGGATTAAACAGTTTTATTTACCGAAGCTTATTCCATACCTATAATTGGGTTAGGTATGCCGTCAGCCCTTATTCTACCGCGACGTCTATGCGTTGCCTTTATTACATGTTCCAACTGATCCTCTATTATACTCTGCTTTGCTATTGGACTGAAGTCTTCTATATTAATAAATTTATATAAGAGACCAGTCAACGTGAATTTCAGGTTTTGCTCTGTACGATAACCCCAATGATCCATGAATGAAGCCGTATCATACTTGGTTATTTCTATTCCTTCTAAAGTTGACGAGTATATGACATTTCTCTGACCTTTCATACCAGTTAACCACAAATCACCTGGAAGTAGATCTTTTCTAAAATTTGTAGGGTCGACTATTCTTTTCGTTTCCTTATCAGTTATTTCCGAATAAACTCCAGACAGAGTGGTTTCTTCGTTTTCACCATATTTTTGTAATTTATCTCTCAATTTGCTTTCCAAAGATATTGCATCTCCTTCATCTGTTAGTGCTGCTTTACCCAAATTCCTTAGATCTGTCAATGAGGCTGAAACTTGGTCATCTGTAAGTTCTAGAAATATTGGCTTTTCTTCGGTACCTCCAAGAGCTTTTACAGTGTAAAGTGATTTTATTTTTGCAAGCCCACGTCCGAAGTTTCCAAGCGACCAGAAGTTCTGAAATGCCTCTTTTACGATTGGTATATTGTTTTCAAGTGCGTCTTGACCATAATCATGTTTACGTGCCCTGAATACCTTGTACCCTGCGGTTTTATAGATGTTCCATAGCTCATTAAGGATTCCACTACCGCTTGAGTAGGGTATCACATCTTGAACAATTTTCTGCCCTACGGCATTAAGTCCTGCGCGTGCCAAAGCTCCTAATCTTCCAGGTTTAGCCTTTTGCTGGCCATTTGCTTGGGCTTCGTTTTTCAAATGAGCATTATACATACCTTTTAACAGCCCAGGGTCTACCTTTGCCATCTGGTATTCTCCGCCGACTCCCTTTCCCCCATCCGGCTTAGTGTACTTTTTCATTTAACACACCTTTTAATTAAACACTCCTAAGTTTTTTAAACTCCTAGATTCCGCAATGTTTTTCAATACAGACTGATCTATCACGCCTTTCTCAAGCAGCAGATCCGCTACACTACCACCGTATTTGGTGACCATTTTATTCAGGGCATATGTATCGGAGAAAAGTTCCGGATCCGCGGTAAGACTGTAAAGGTTACTTGAGTTGTACACATCGTGACCTTCTTCGTGAAATTTTGTAAATTCAGCTATTACAGGATAATTATTAAGTGGGTTGTCTGTAAGAGATTTCTTACCGTTTTTGTTTATACCCAGCACTGGCTTACTGGTTCCAAGCTCATTCTGGGCATATTCCTCAGGAATGAGATTAGCATAATCACCCGTTCCATCGCTTTCGGGATTATCAGAAATTCCCAGTATCTTTTTTATCAGATCCCATCCTATACCCAAAAGTGATTTGTAAGCAGAACCCTCATTAACATAACTTTTACTAGCGTTCATCGATATTTCAGGGTCTACAAAAACATCATCCTTTCCCAGGTAATTCTTCTTCCCAAGAGGCTTTATTGCTGTTTCTTTCACCTTAAACACCCTTAATCCTTTATCCTCTAATTTGTTATCTCTAATAAGTAATTAATTTACCTACTTATAAAGCTTTCGGTGGGTATTTTTCAGTATATATCGCCGCTATTTGGGGCGGGAAATTGCCTTCGTTTTACAGGCTGAAAAGGACGGAAAAGCCTTGTTTTCAGGAGAAAAAGCAGGAAAACTTTATATATCCAAAATGGAAATAATAAATGTTAGAATTTTAAACGGTTTAGAAAAAGGATTTAAAGCAACTTTGGGGAAAGCTGCGCAAAGTCCAATTCATTTGGGGATGAATTGACTTTCAGTGAATTTGGTTCTTGGGTTTATTTTTAAGTATAACTATTTTTTTGTAAAAAATAATTGGAATGAGTAAATAAAAACATTTCGATACTGGAAAACAACCATTTGAAAACATCCTTTACGGTAAAGAAATGAAATGTAAAAATTGGAGGGGTGAAAAATATGGATTCGTTAATACAGAAGGCGTTTGAAAACGTATTTGAAGAAGAGGAAAAAGAGGATATAAAAAAGGAGGAACCTAAAGATTTGGAGAATGAACCGAAACCTGAGTTTGAACCGGAACCAAAGCCGAATTTTGATTCAGGGGGTGATATCGAAAAACAGATAAAGGATGAATTCGACCTGGATATCATGAAAGCGAAAATACTGGTGATGGGAATAGGAGGTGCAGGGAATAACTGCGTAACGAGACTGTCAAATATAGGCGTTAAGGGAGCAAGAACAATCGCGATAAACACGGACGCTAAACACCTTAGCATCACGAATGCGGATGAAAAAGTTCTGGTAGGGAAAGAGATAACCAGAGGTTTAGGTGCAGGAGGATTCCCCGCATTGGGAAGGAAGGCAATAGAGGAGAATGAAAGGGAGATGAAAAAACTTCTTGAAGGGATAGATATGCTGTATCTCGTGACAGGTCTCGGAGGCGGAACAGGAACCGGAGGAACCCCTGTTATAGCGAAAATGGCGAAAGAAATGGGAGCGATAGTTATAGCCGGAGTGACAATGCCCTTCAAGGTGGAAGGCGCTAGAATGGGCAAAGCGGAAGACGGGTTATACCAGCTGAGACAGGTCTGCGATACGGTGATAGTGATAGAGAACGATCGGCTCCTGAGCATTGCAGGCAACCTCCCGTTACAGCAGGCGTTTGCGGTTGCGGATGATCTGGTAGCAAACATGATAAAGGGAATAACCGAGACGATATCCCAGCCCTCGCTCGTAAACCTTGACTACGCAGACGTGAAAGCTATAATGCATTCAGGAGGCGTTGCCACAGTGGGGTTCGGAGAATCTGACACGAAAAGCAGGGCGGAGGAATGTATAATAAAGGCGATGACCAACCCGTTGCTCGAGGTTGATTATCAGGGAGGAACAGGAGCGCTGATACACGTAACAGGCGGCGATGACCTGAGACTGGATGAGGTGAACATGATCGGGGAATACGTTTCGAAACAGCTCGATCCCGAAGCCCAGGTCATATGGGGCGCAAGGATAAACCCGGATAACAAGGGTAAACTTAAGGTAATAACGATTGTGACAGGTGTCAAATCCCCTTACATCCTCGGGCCTGTCGCAAGGGAGGAAGGGGAGAGAGATATAAACAAGGAACTCGGAATACCCATCCTCCAGAGATAACTTCCGAGGTTTTCACCCCTCCAAAAAACTTTCGAAAGACGCAGAACAAAGTTCTGCGTCAACCTATCTTTTTTATTCTATCCGTCTAAATTATTTTTATGGGTTCGAAAAAGGGACAGTTGTTTCTGGTCGCGATCGTATTTATGATAGGCATGATTTTCGTAATACAGCAGACCCTCTTCCAATACTCATCCGTTGAGATGTCCAGACCTTTCGTGGGGAGGGATGTGGAGACTTTGAACAACATAATAGAAGCAGTGAATGAAACGATAAGGGAAACGTATTATTGTAATGGAACGAAAGACAGTTTTGAGGACAGGATATCAGAGATGAAAATCTCGTTTTTAGAGGAGCATGGAAGGGCGTACTCAATGGATATTTTATATGATCTTGACTGTTCTAACTGGAATAACCTCCCCCCGGGTCCGAGTCCCCTGGAAATAACGATCAGCGTAATCAGTAGTGGGATGGATACGAGGGGGACTTTCGAATTCTACCACGAATAGCCCCGCGCGGATTCGAACCGCGGTCACCGGGTTTCCTTTCTCATCTGAACCTTTCGGTTCAATCAACGCCTCGGTCATGAAAACCAAGGCCCGATATGCTTGGCCGCTACACTACGGGGCTAGGTTTAGGAAGAAACACACCAAGGTGCGTTTCAGCTTACTAATATAATAAATAGGCTGTTTTTATAATTTATCCGCCTTTTAGCATCCTGATCCCTTCTTGCGTGATTGTATAGCAGGGGGAACCGACGGCCTCGATGAATTTCAGATAGCCCAGTTGGCTAAGCCTGTTTGCTATGAATATCCCGTCATCAAACCCCTCCTCGCTGAGCATCCTTTTCAGTTCCTCTTTTCTCACGAGGAGATGCCTTCCTATCATCCCAAGAATTTGCATTTCCTTTTCTGCGAGCATGATATATAATTAGTGCTAATTCCCTTTTATTATTTAGCTAGTGTTTCGCGGTTGCTGTCGCAACGCTTATCCAGGCAAGCCCTCCGATCAGAATAAGAACGAATGCCCCAAATAACGCCAGCCCGTACGAAACAGGCGAAACCCCGATCGTTTGCTCTACGTGTCCAAGGATCCAGGCGGAAATCGTAATCAGGATTCCCCCAAAAATCCAGGAACCAATTAACTTTATAGTCATGCTCAAACCTTCTTTAGCTGGTCCTTGAACTCTTTCGCTTTCTCCTGAAGGATTCGGGTGGATTCCTCCAATATGTATTTTGGTTCCAGGCCGGATATGCTCTCAACGTTGAAAACGAATTTTGTCGGGTCGCTCTTTATTTTAACATTCTTCACGCCCGCCTCCTCGCAGACCCTGCATTCATCACATTTAAATGGATCGAGGAGAACGAGTTTCCCGTTCTTTATCCCCAGAACCCCCTTAGGGCAGGATTTCACGATCTTTTTCAGATCCTTGGCTTGCGAGGCCTCTATCGCTGGCAAATAACTGTAGGAAACATTCGCACTTTGGAATTTTGCGTGATCCTTCCCTCTCCCGAGCCTTGCTATCGCCTCCAGTTTGATGTGCTGGTCCTTCAGAAGTTTAACCATCGGGAAATCCGTGGACGTAGGCTTCACGCCCCTGTTGGAGGATTTGAGATCCGAGGAATAAACCATTGCTGGTCCTGTCTTCTCGAGGGCGAAGAAAACCTCGCATGATGGGCATCCCTTGCCTTTGCACTTGCACTCGTCAGCGAAGTTGAATTTTTTTGGGTCGAATTGCAGAGGGAGCATGCCAAATCTATGAGCGATTACCTCATCGAATAAAGCGGAAGTGTTGTCTTCGAATTCGACGACATCTATGGCGAGATTCGGAACTTCCGACAATATAACCCTTCGCAAAGCGTTCGCGAAGGCAGGGGTCGCGTTATCTAGAAAAAACCTCAGATTCCCGCTTTTCCTGCCGATGATTTTTATTTTCAAGCAAACCACCAAATTTAATAAGTATAATTAAAGCAATTAAAGATATAAAAACTTTTAAGTTTATAAGATTTTCTGGAGTGTTATGCGGGGGCTGGGATTCGAACCCAGGAAAGGACTAACCTACTAGGTCCTTAGCTTGGCCTTGCATATAGCAATCTAGCCCCTTTGACCGCTTGGGTACCCCCGCAGCCATTTCTTGTATCTTTTCAGATGTTTAGGGTTTATTGAACCTATTTCTTTCATAAACTTATTAATATTACTTTTTGACCATATTCTTACGCAAAATATTGTCCTTTTTGATATAGTACCTGTAGGTAATTTTCTCACCCCCTCATATTTGTAAAGGTATGCATTTAATTCCAATAATTTTAAAGATTTCAAAATACTTCTTGCGAGATTTTTAGAACTCGTATCAAATGATAAATAAACTCCTTTATTACCAAAAGCTACACAACCATCACATGAAAAAATCCCTTTAAGTACATTGTTAATTAATGGCGGTCGCATAAATTCTTTAGGGATGTCAACAGTCCTTGTTTTATCCCCCGTTAAAAAATATCTCTTTAAAACGGTGGCTGCATCATATGAATTAACAGTATAATATTTCTTATTTTTTGGATGAATTTTTGCATTGAGATTTAATTTCTTGAGGAAATTAGTTACTGAAATGGCAAATTCTTTATTATCACCCGGATAGAGTGTCCATTTCTTCTGAATTTTTCCAGTAGACTTGTTTATCCATTTACTTAAAGAACCATCACCTATATGTAAGCTCACTAGAGTAGCAATATTTCCATCCATGTTCTTCATCTTTATTATTATATTTATGAAATAATTATTTTCATGAATCTACTTGAATTCACCAAAAAGGTCAGGGAACTGAAGGAAATCAAGAGAACGGGCTGGGTTGAGAAGGGCGTCCGAGATCCGGAGAGCGTTGCAGACCATTCTTTCATGCTCGCGGTCCTCGCCTATTTATATTCTAAAAAGCTCGGTCTTGACACCGACAGGTGCGTTAAGATGGCTTTGCTGCATGACATCTGCGAGGCCTATTCCGGGGATATCCCTGACAAGATAAGGGACGAGGATCAGCCTGTCCCGGACAGCGAGAAGAAAAAGCTCGAGGAGCAGGGTCTGGAAAAGCTAATCTCTCTCCTCCCTGAGGATTTCGCAAAGGAGATTCACGGTCTATGGAAAGAATTCGAGGCGAGGGAGACAAAAGAGGCGAAGCTGGTGAAGGATCTGGACAAGCTCGAGATGTGCATGCAGGCGCTCGAATACTCGAAAAAATACAAGAACATGGAAGAGTTCTTCGAGGACGGGAATCTGAACATAAAGACCCCTGAGATAAGAAAGCTTTTCGAAAAGATAGACGGGGAGTTCCGAAATTTCCGAAAAAAATCGTGAGATTATTTAACCCCCGAAAACAAATTATCTGTATGATAGATCCCTATATTCTCACTGGCCTGATCATATTTTTCGCGGGCGTTTTGATCCTGAGCAGGACAAAGGCGAAGAGATATTTCATTATTTTCCTGCTGGAGACAAGGCACGGCCTGAGATTCGTGGACAAATTCGCGCAAATTTCGCCGACCCTGTGGAAATTCCTCGGGGATTTCGCGATAGTGGTATCATTCGGTGGTTTCGGGGCGTACTACGTTTCCCGCTATCGCAACACATGGCGCATAACAGGTTTGCTGGGGTCAGGATGCGTAATTCTCACCTACCTCAACTTCGGACTCGTCCCTTCGGTTGCAGGTTTTTTAGTTCTGATAGCAGGGGTTATCCTGTTGAGGAAGATCGAAAAACCATTTTTCCACCTGCTCGCCGCAGCAATCGTGATCGGATTCGTGATGTTCAACATCTACCCGACCTTTTCCGACTTAGAGCTGCTGAAACCGTACATATCGATCCTTGTGGGGATATTCGGCGTCCCCGCCCTTCTGGTAAGCCTGCTCTTTTCCCATGCCTTTAAGATAACGGTGGGGCAAAGCCAAATCCCCGGGGTTTCCCCCCTCCTCCCAGGAATCGGGGAAGAAGGCTTTGGTTTCTTTTTCCCCGGAACAGGGATTTTCATTCCGTTCTGGCAGGCCCTGATAGCAATAATATGCCTTCTCGTTCCGCATGAGTTCGCACACGGCGTGCTCACGAGATGTCACAAGATAAAGCTGAAATCTGCAGGGATCCTCACGGTAGGACCAATCCCCATAGGGGCGTTTGTCGAGCCTGATCAGAAGGAGATGGAGAAACACGAAGGCAAGGCAAGGATGAGGATATACGCGGCGGGGTCTTTCACCAACCTTATCGTTTCCGTGATAGCCTTGCTTTTAATAGCCCTGGTAATGGCCCCCATGGTTAACACCATAACCGAACCCACGGGAATGATGATTACAAACGTCATCAACGGAACACCTGCTCACGGAGTTCTTGAAAGGGGTTTTGTGATAAAGGAGATAAACAGCATGCAAACGCTCGATATCGAATTCTTCCAGTCCGCCGTCTCAGACCTGAGACCTGGACAAACCACAACCCTTTTGACAACAAACGGGACGTTCAGCCTCACGCTGGTCGAACACCCCAGCAACTCCAGCAAAGGCTATATGGGGATAGACCTGCAGGAAAAATTCGAGATAAAGGACGAATTCAGGGGCGAATATAGAATGCAGGCGGATGTGATACTTTTTGTCGCCCCAACGCTTTTCTGGGTTTTCTTCCTGAGTTTCAATATAGCCCTGGTCAATCTCCTTCCGGTCATTCCGTTTGATGGGGGGAAGATGTTCGAGGAGTTCATGCAGGAATTCGGGATAAGCAAGAAGAGAAAGAACATGTTGCTTAAGATAGTGATAGCAATTATACTTATGCTCTTGCTAGTGAACGCGCTACCATTGTTATATTTATTACTTAACATGATAGGTGCATAATATAGTATAGAGGAGGTGTTGAGATGGAGAGGAACGTGAATGTTCAGATAGACCACAGGCAGGAGGCCTTCTACTCGGATTCGATAAGCATAATCTACAACCCCTCGAAATTCATCCTGGATTTCAAGCAGAACACCCCGAGGATCGACCAGATACACGGAAAATCGCAGGAAACCGTTGCTGTAAAACACAAGGTCATAATCCTGGACGTGAAGTTCGCGAAGATATTCATGAACACGCTCAAGAAATCCATCGAGGGCTTTGAGAAGAAGCACGGGGAGATCAAGACCCCGAAGGCACGCAAGAAACCCGGGAAGAGCGAGGTCATCACGAGCAAGGAAGAGGGCTACATAGGGTAGTGTTCTTCTATTATTTTGCATTTTTCGTATTTGAAAATCTTATACCAAACAAGCGCTACCAGTCCTGAAATTATTGAGGCTAGCGAGATTCCTATCCATATACCAGTTGCATGGAATCCGTACACAAATGCGAACAGGTAGGCGATCGGGACTGAAATGAGGATTACCCTCATAAGCGTTAGCACTAGTGCCGGCACCCCTTTACCAGCTCCCTGAAAAGAGGAATATATCGTTATACCGATCGCTGCGAAGGGATAGCTTATCACAACTATTCTGAGATATTCAGCCCCTGAGGTTATAACCTGGGGGTCTGTTGTGAATATCATCATGAGATATTCCGCTATGAAGAAGAAAATTACGCCTGCCAGGCCCATTATAACCAGTGAAATTTTCATCGCATATTTCGTGATCCATCTCGCCCTTTCGTAATTTCCCGCCCCCGCATACAGTCCAACCATCGTTATCAGACCCGAGGATATCCCTATCATGGGCAACAAAATGAGCATGTCAATCCTCAGCCCCAGACCGAATGCAGCTACGTATACAGAACCCAGAGCTATGAGGAAAACGTTGAGTATTAACATCCCGACAGACATGCTTATCTGGGAGAGAGAAGCGGGAAGACCCACACTGAAGATACCCTTTGTTATTTTCCAATCCATTCTGAATTTCCTGAAAGATAACGTCACGTATGTGGACTTCTTAACGAAAAATATGTGGAACATCACAAGTGCTCCTATGAACCTAGCAAGAACGCTTGCCATCGCCGCCCCGGGAACACCGTATCCAAAGAAATATATGAATATGGGATCGAAAATCGCGTTTAATATGGCTATCGTTGTCATGATCTTCATCGGGGTCTTCGTATTACCTTCTCCCCGGAGTATGGAAGCGGCGATCATCATAGGCAGCATGAAAATCATCCCTGAAAATATGATGTTGATGTAGGCAACGGACATCTCGAGAATTTCTCCTGTAACCCCCATTGCCATGAACAGAGGGCTGCTTGTAAGAATTCCGATAGCAGTAATCAACAGGCTTATTATTACAGATAGGACAATCGCATTTTCAGCGACCACGCCCGCTGCTTGTTTTTTCTTGGCACCTATCATCCTCGCGATCAGAGAAGTGGTTCCTATCCCGACCCCGGACCCTATAGCTATGATAATGAACGCTATGGGGAAAACGATGGTTATGGAAGCGATTGCCTCTGCTCCCAGCCTACCCACGAATATGGTGTCAATTATGTTGAAAAGCGTATGGGCGAGCATTCCAACCATAATAGGAATACCTAGCTTGAACAACCCTCTTCTAGGGTCACTCATCAAGTCTTCCGCCCTCTTCGATTTGTCCATGCAAAACCCTCGATATAGAATAGACTAATCATTTCAAAAATAAAAAACAAGATCCGGTTTTTCAGGTTTCAAGAAACCTCATTAAAACTCTTTGATTTTTTCCGAAATGAAATTCTTTATCTCATCTTCGTCCGGTATTGCGATTGATCTCTTGAATTTCTTCGTACCGTCAGGCAAGAAGAAACCTCGCGAAATCGCAATGAACTCGTTTTCTCCCTGTTCCGAGGTCGCTTTCTTCCGGGCGACTTCCAGGAAGTTGTTCTTTCCGAACTTCACTTCTTCCGCTTTCATGGTTTCAAACGTTACCATTGTATCCCTCCGTTTTACATTTTATGGTTAATTAAGTATATAATTAATATATAAAGCTATCGGTGGCGCCTGAATTTTAAAATATTAATCCCCCCGCGAAATTCATATCATGGAATTCCTGGTTTTTCCGAGGACGATTTCCAGGGAGGACCCTGGCATGAAAAAAGCGATGGGGAGGTATCTGGACATCACGGAGAACAGGAAATACGCGAAGTACCTGATAGCCAGGACAATCCCTGTGAAAATAGGAAACTCAGAGGAAAGGCTCTGGAAAGAACACGAGAGGGGAATGAAGGAGTTCAGGATAAAGCTTAAGGAATTCGACAGAGAGAAGGGGAAGCTCAAATTCCCTGAGAAATCGCTTGTCGACCTCAAATTCGAAATCGCGAAGCGTATGCTGAGCAAATGCGGATTCTGCGAGAGGGAATGCGGGGTTGACAGGGCATCTGGCAAAAAGGGATTCTGCGGCCTGACGGATAAATCATCCCTGTCGAGCGAATTCATCCACATGGGGGAGGAGGGAAGCATAATCCCCTCCCACACGTTTTTCTTCATGGGGTGCAACTTTTACTGTGTTTACTGCCAGAACTGGACGATTTCGAGGCAGAAGGAAAAGGGATCCTCCGTGGATGGTGAAATACTGGCGGAGCTTGCAGGGAGGAGATCAAACGCGAGCAGGAACATAAACTTGGTCGGGGGAGACCCTACCCCGAATGTCCACACAATTATCGGGATGCTGAAGCATCTGGACATAAACAAGCCGATCGTATGGAATTCGAACATGTACATGTCGGAGAAAACCATGGGATTGCTGGATGGAATGATTGACGTATACCTGGCGGATTTCAAATACGGGAATGACGAGTGCGCAAAAAAACTGTCAAAAGCCCCGGATTACTGGAAAATCATGACCAGGAATTATTCCCTGGCGAAAAAGCAGGCTGAAATCCTGATCCGCCACCTCGTCCTCCCGAACCACCTGGAGTGCTGCACGAAACCGATAATGGAATGGACAGGGAAAAACCTCGATAACAAAATTCGAATGAACATAATGGACCAGTACCGCCCGGAATTCGAGGTTTTCGAGTTCAAGGAGATGTGCAGAAGGGTGGAAAGAGAAGAGATGGAACGAGCCTTCGAGCTGGCGAAGGAAAACGGTCTGACGAATCTCGAACCCTAAACAAATCCATTGTCTTTCATGATTTTCGTTATCTTCTCAAGGGAAAGAACAATCGCCCCGAACCTCTTGTTCATGTCGTTCTCCAGCTGTTCTGTGCGATGTTCTTTCTGATCGAAGGCCTTGAGATCACGCAAAATCCCTTCGAGAACCTTGCAGAGTCCGTGAACCTCCGGACCTCCGAATTTGATCCTTGTCCTGAGGGATTCTATCTCCTGGTCGATCCTTTCGAGTTTCTTCTCCAACATTTCAGTTCACCTCCGTGGCTTCAGAAGGTTCCGGTATGCCCTCGTGCTCCATATCTTCGATTCTCTTGACCCTCCTTGCGGTAGGAGGGTGTGTTGAAAACATCCCTTCGAAACCCCCTCTCTTGAAGGGATTCGCTATCCACAGACATTCGAATGCAGGCGACCCTTCCATTGGATTATGCCTGGCTATCTCATTTATCTTGTTCAGGGCTGAAGCTGTGTCCTTGGGTTTTCCAGAGAACCTCGAACTGTAATAATCAGCCCTGTATTCCCTCCCTTCGGAAATCGAGAGCTTCACCAGGAAAATGGCGAGCGGTATGAGAATGATACTGGAGCGAAGGATATTCGCTACCACGGCGGTGACATTCTGTATGAGTATATCGTTGTTCGCTATGTGCCAGATTTCATGCGCGACAACGCTTTCTATTTCTCCCTTGTTCATGCTAAGCAAACCCTCGGTAACGCATACCGCGGTTTCCTTCCCCTTCCCGGTCGCGAACGAATTAGGGACATCAACGGGAATCGTGTAAACCTTTGGTTTCGGTATCTTCGCGTTTATAACAAGCCTGTCCACAATCTCGTTCAGTCCCTTGTCCCCGCTGGGTTTAGCATTGTATATCCCCAGTATAATCTTGTGGGAATACAGGTAGGCCACGGAATTTATGAAAATTGATGCGAGAAAGAACAGAAAGCCCAGTAAAACGAAACCCCTGAAACCCCAGACCATGTTCCCGGTTAAAATGCCGATCGCTGTGAAAATCACGGTGAAAAATCCGAAAAGTGCGAGCACCCTAAAGCCCATGGAAACACCTATAAATCTATTGTCTTGTTAACAATAAAAATAGCTATTTTTTGAAGATTTTCTTGGGTTTCAATCCCATTTTGCCGTACGAGTACTGGGATTCCCCAGACTTTTGGTAACCTTCCATGTAAGTTTTCTTCCCAGGTGGTTTTTCGGCCTGCGCGGGTTTTTTCCCTGCAGGCGTTCGCTTTTCGTATTCTCCCAGCGTTTTCTGATCTTCTTCCACACCTTTAACTTTTTTGGTACGCGAGAACAGACGTTTCAGTTTTCCCGTCGCTGACATCTTCTTTTTAGGAACGTACCCGAACGCGTGATGAAAACCCTTTTTTGGCGGGAGCAGAAGGTATACGAGGAATCCTCCGATTATGACAATCACGGTAATAATCGCCACCAACGTTAGCATGTCGAGTGGAATCTGCCCCCTCTCCACCATCACCTGGCCAATTTGTTGCCTGAATTCGGCGAGGGAAGAGTTGGTTTCTTTAAGCAGGCTGTAGGCCTCCATGTAGTTTTCGAGCCCGATTTTATCCTCTATATCCTTGAACATGTTCAGCAAGCGCTGGTAAGTCCTATTCGCTAGCGTATAATTCGCCTCTGTGCTTGGTGATATTTGATTGAACTGGGAGATTAGGGAAGCAAAGAGGTCTTTCAGATCATCACGCGTTTGGTTTATCTGCCTCTTGGTTTCTTCAAGGGGTTGGATTGCAATGGTTATATTTTTTGTGGTGTGGATACTTTGGTTGCCGCTCACATAAACCTTCAGAGTTAACTTGTGATAACCGATTTCCGTGGCGTTCGTTGCGGAGAAGTTAATTTTGAAAACACCAGAATTACCCGAAGCCAGGGTGTAGCTTGTCGGGTCGACCACTATTGTCAGACCTGTCAGGTTCAGGATGGCGTCCAATTTCGTAACTCGTGTGTAACCTCCTTGATTCTTGACAGTTACATTCGTCGAATTATAACCCCCCTGCATCATGTAAACCTTCTCTTCATAACCCGTTACCAAAAACTCATTAGCATAGCTGTAACACGTGTGGTCTTTCACGTATCCATTAGGACAGGAGATACTCGTGCAAGACCCGCTCACACAGCTTTCGGTGGTGGCACAGTCAGAGTCAGTGCTGCACTCCGCTGCCGGTGGTGGGCCGCCCCCGGGCCCGCCCGGGCTTCCAGCTGATGTGTTGTCGTGAACTTCGACATATACTCCTGTCAGGTTCCCGAAATTACCGTGGGCGGTTGCAACACCTATGTTCATCTGGCACGAATCCTTGTCCACGGTAACGGCGCTTGCAGTGACCTTCCACGTCACCGAACAGTTGTCCTCCCACATGTATCCCGGTACGGAAGTGACGGTCCAGGTCACGCCGGATTTATTGGTTTGCGAAGTTCCCATGCACGTGCTGTTTGTCGTATCCGCTACTATGCTCACCAGGCACGAATCCGGGTTGTTGAACATTATTCTCGGTCTTGTTGCAGTAAGGGGACCATAGTTTTTTATGTAAACCGTGTAATAATCGTCATCTCCCTCGTCAAGCGGGTTCGCCCTGTTAACCCAGCGATGATACTTCTCTACAATGTAAAGCCCCTCATCGCTGATGACGGTCTGTATAGAACTCTGGGTCGAGCCCGTTATGTTTATCCCCGTCCCGCCCATCCTGCTCGTGTTCAGCCTCACGGTCGCCAGTGCGTAATATCTGCCGCCCGGCCTGCCCGAAAGCAACGTGCCGTTTAGCCTACAAAGGTTGTATCCTCCCGATGGGCACACCACACTCCATGTTCCTCCGGTAGCCGAAATTGTGAGGTTCTGGAAGGTGGTTAAGGTTGTGTAAGACCTGTTAGTCTCTTTGAGGTAAACATTGTAGAAATCGCCTCGGTTAATAATTTCATTCCTGGAAACAATTGACCCGTTGGAGAGGCGTACCGTTATGTTAAGAGTCATGTTCGTGTTATTCTCGACCTGCGGCACAGTCACAGGTTCTATTGCGGTTATGTTCACTATAAGACTGCTTGAGAGGTTGACCCTGATGTTTATGTCGAATACGTTGAATGGATACGAGGATGCGTTCGGGTAAGAAGAATTGGTGGTATTCAGCCTGATCCATCCACTGTAAAGACCCGCAGAGTTGCCGGTGTCGCTCACGTTTATGGAGATGTTTATCTTGATAGTATCGTTCGATCCCGCTTGTATGGGGTTCGAAGGCAAGGCCACGGTGAAATTCATATGGTAAGACCCTTTATACAGAGTGTAATTCGAGGTGGTGTTGACGAAGGAAATGTTATGCCCGCCGGTGTTGTTTATGGGAAGCGTCAGCGTGAGAACATTCGCCCCCAGCCTGTTGAATCCTATGTTGTCATTTTTCGTTTCGGTCACGCTGTTCAGCGTGCCGTTTACCATAAGCGTTCCCGCTTTCACCCTGAACGATATTGGAACCTGAATGATCCATCCAGTCGGTTTATAATATTCGATGAACCCTTCATAACTTCCGTTAGAGATGTTTGTTGATGGCAATGTTATTTTAACGGAGACGTTCTTGCTCGAATTATCCGAGCCGAGGCTAGAATTGAAATTGAATCCTGCTGATGGGTAATCGGAACTCACCCATGACGACGAATCATGCCAGGTGTAAACGGTTATGTTGTATTTATTATCGCTTATTGCAGAAACATTTCCGACTGTCAGTTTCCAGAGTCCGTCGTTGTCGGTGTTTATGGTTCCCGAGTGGAGTATGTTCTCCTCCTGGACGGTATCGGTCTTGTTGCCAGTCCTGTATTTTCCTGAACTGTTCCCTCTGAAATTCCCGTCCGAGTCGTTGAGCGAGATGTACCAGTGCGTTTCACCCTTCCATTCAATCTTGGCTTTCACTTTCGTGGCGAAGTGCGGGACAAGGAAATAGTAATCCCCTGTCACGTTCTTGTCAGTCCGGGTATCAACCCTGTAAACCTCTGAACGCTCCTTAACTCCCGTCCAAATCTTGGTATCTATATTTGACACGGTCATGTTCAGTTCGCCGGATTCGTTGCTCGCTGGGTCGAGTTGTCCGAAATCATGCGATGAGATTTTCCGGTTA
>JAZGEG010000091.1:0-7741 GCA_036478655.1 Candidatus Aenigmatarchaeota archaeon
AACACCTTGATATCAAAAAGTATTTCTACGCCTCCCTCACATGGCCGCAGGTAACGATCCTCACTGCTAGGGGCTGTCCTTTCTCATGTTCATTTTGTCCTATACCTTTTAAAAATTCGTACAGATACCGCTCCCCTGAAAACGTGGCGGAGGAATTCGAATACGTACAGAACGAACTTCCATACGTCCGCGAAGTGATGATAGAAGATGACACATTTCCTGTATCGAGAGAAAGAACGAGAAAGATATGCGAGCTCCTCCTCAAGAACAAAAACCGTTTGAAATGGTCATGTAATGCAAGAGTGGATATGGATTTCGAAACGCTCAGGAAGATGAAACAGGCTGGATGTAGGCTGTTATGTGTGGGTTTCGAGAGTCCCAGTCAAAAAGTCCTTGATAACATCCACAAGCGCACGACAAAACAAATGCAGCTGGACTTCATGGAGAAGACCAGGAAGGCAGGATTATTGGTGAACGGGTGCTTTATACTTGGATTGCCCGGAGACACGAAAGAGACCATAGAGGAGACAATAGAATTCGCAAAAGAGCTAAATCCGGACACTTCACAATTCTATCCTTTAATGGTCTATCCGGGGACGGAGGCGTACGAATGGGCGAGGGGTTCTGGCTACCTGACTACAGAAGATTTTTCAATGTGGTTAACCAAGGAAGGATTCCACAATACAACCGTTTCCAGATCGGGTTTAACAGCGAAAGAGCTGGTCAAACTCTGCGACCAGGCGAGGAGAGAATACTACCTCCGAAAGAAATATATATTCTCGAAAATGAGTCAAATTATATCGAACCCGAACGAATTTATAAGGACACTAAAATCCTTAAAAACGTTCTCGAAACACCTGTTCAAGGGAACGGAGTCGTGTTAAGATGGTATCAGTCATAATACCGGTTTACAATGGGGAGAAAACGATAGGTGAATGTCTATCTTTGCTCCTTAAACAAACGAAAAAGCCAGAGGAAATTATGGTAGTGGATGACGGCTCGACCGATAATACCGTTGAGATAGTTAAAAAAATAAAGGGAGTTAAGTTGATAAAACAAAGCCATAAAGGCCCCGCTAGCGCTCGAAACTTAGGGGCGAAAAAGGCGAAAGGAGATATCCTCCTATTTACGGATGCCGACTGTATCCCTCACAGAGACTGGGTTTCTGAAATGGCAAGATCGTTCGAAAACAAGGAAACAGTCGGTGTTCAGGGAAGATACGAAACCAATCAAAAAGGTCTTATCCCCAGGTTTGTTCAATTCGAAATAGAAGACCGGTATGACAGAATGGGCAAAAGAGAACATATAGACTTTATCGGTTCGTATTCGGCAGGCTATAGAAAGCAAACGTTTCTCAAATTCGGTGGGTTTGACGAATCCTTCCCCATCGCTTCCGGGGAAGATCCCGAACTCTCCTTCAAGATTTCGAAATTCGGAAACAAGATGGTTTTCAACGACAAAGCGATTGTTTACCACAACCATGTTGATTCCTTATGGGAGTATCTCAGGCAGAAATTATGGAGAGCCTATTGGAGGGTTCTGCTTTACAGAAAGCACCCTGGGAAAATAACAGGCGAATCGTACACCCCCCAGATCCTGAAATCCCAGATATTCTTTTTCTATCTATGTGTCTTATCCGCTGTTTTTTATGTATCCATTCCATATGCAATCTATCTTTCCCTGTTTTCCCTGATTTTATGGGTACTATCGACGCTCCCGTTATCCTATAAAAATTTCAAAAAGGACAGCATCATTGGTCTGTCAACGCCCTTTATTTCGATACTGCGGACGATCGTTTTCGGTCTGGGTTTGATTTACGGAGTGATCAGGATATGAATATCCTTCACGTATACGGCCATTTTTACCCATGTATAGGAGGGGTAGAGAATCAGATAGAAAATCTATGCCTGAATCTGATTAGCCTTGGGCATACGAGCGATGTATGCTGTTTGAATACATGTGCAGATTTAAAGGAGAAGCTGGACTCATACGAAAAATATAAAGGGATCAATATTTACAGGATTCCTTATAAAGATTTTAAATATTATAAGATCGCCCCGAAAGTCCTCAAGATAGTGAAAAAATACGATGTCATCCATGTTCACGGCTTGGGGTTCTTCGTTGATTACCTTGCGTCCATGAAAAGGTTTCATAAAAAACCCCTGATACTTTCAACACATGGCGGAATTTTCCACACAAAAAAACTGATGCTACTCAAAAATTTATATTTCTATTTCTGGTCTAAACACAAACTAAAAAATGTAGACAGGATAATAGCGGTGAGCAAAAACGATGAAAAATTATTCTCCAGGATATGCAAAAACATAATTTTTATACCGGACGGAATCGACTTTGAAACTTATTCGAGGATTAAGAGAACCCCGGAGAAGAACACACTACTTTTCATAGGAAGGCTTTCCCCCAACAAGAGGATAGACAGGCTGTTGAGTGTAATTCTAATTCTTAAAGACAAAATACCCGGTATAAAACTCTACATTGTAGGGAAGGATTGGAAAGGACATGAAAAAATTTTAAAGGAAACGGTCAAAAGAAAAAATCTGGAGAAAAACATCATATTCACCGGAGGAGTTTCTGAAAATGGAAAATTGGATTACCTGAAGAAAGCAGGGCTGTTCGTTTCGGCCTCTGAATACGAGGGTTTCGGCGTATCTGTTCTGGAGGCAATGGCTGCAGGTGTACCAGTGATAGTGAACGACATAGATTCGTTCAGGAACTTTGTCAGAAACGGGGAAAACGGTTTTATAATCGATTACTCAAATCCAGAAAAGGCCGCTGATATTATTTTAAAGATAAACAGGCAAAATCTACCCAGAATTTCGGAACATGCCAAAAAAACTGCAAATGAATACGACATGTTCGACCTGGCAAAAAATGTAGAAAGGGTTTATTCGGAGGCGGTGGATTAAATGAACATATTATTCACCGCGTATTTCCCGCCGAATACTGGTGGAGCGGAGACAAGTACACATACCTTGGCCAAGGAACTGGAGAGACGCGGCAATAAGGTTGTGGTGGCTTCCACTGGAGAATACCCGGGCCTGAAGACCTATACGTTCAGGAAATACAGCAAAATCCCCTCATTCAGGTTCCACAAATATTATCTGTCGAGATTTTTGTCAGGTGTAATCAAAAAGGAAAAAATCGATCTGGTGCATTCCCAAGACAGGCTGACGACCATTGGCAGCATAACTGCGGCCAAGAGGAACAGGATACCGGTGGTCGTGCATTTCAGGGATTACTGGTTCATGTGCCCGAAGAGCAATCTGCTTAAAACAAGCTATGAGCAATGCACTTCCTGTTCGTATGAAAATTTGTTGAAATGCAGTTCCAAAAAAAGGCTTCCCTGGGATATGCACAAGATGCGTTCGATAAGATCTTCATGGGGCCTTTTGGAGTCGGCTGATTTCAAGATAGCGATAAGCAATTCCGTGAAAGAAGTGTTGAAGTCGGCCGGCGTGACGAAAAATGTCAAGATCATACCAAATCCGATAAATCTGGACCTGTTTTCGGTGTCTCACAGGGACAGAATAAGAAAAAAATACGGACTGGAAGGAACAGTTGTAACCTTCGTAGGTTCCATCTCGTACCATAAGGGCACGGACACCCTGAAAGGCATAATACCGAAAATTTCGAACGGGGATGTCAGCTTTCTGATAGTAGGTGACGGTCCTGAGAAGAAAAAACTCATGAATTTTGTCAAAGAGAGAAACCTGAGGAATGTGGTATTCACTGACGGCAGGATACCGTACTCTCAAATACCGGGTATTTACAGTGCATCCGATATCATACTGTTCCCCTCCAGGTGGCAGGAACCCTTCGGCAGGATAGCAATAGAGTCAATGGCTTCGGGCAAACCAGTCGTCGCTTCTGACATAGGAGCCATAAGGGACATTGTTGAGAACGGGAAGACAGGATTCTTAATCGGTTCCTCTGACATCGCGGGATGGCAGAGATCGGTCAGGAAACTGGTCGATGACAGGGGGCTGAGGGAGAGGATGGGCAGGAACGGAAAAGAAGTGGCAAGAAGGAAATATGACGTAAGGGTAATCGCGGGCGAGGTTCTAAGAATTTATAAAAATCTAACTGATTAGGGTTTAAGATGTGCGGCATTTCAGGATTCGCTGGATTTGAAGACAAAAAACTCTTGAAGAGGATGTGTGATGTAATTTCCCACAGAGGCCCCGACGACCACGGATATTTCTTCGATAAAAAAATCTCCCTCGGTAACAGGCGCTTGAGCATAATAGATGTGAAGGGTGGCAGGCAGCCAATACACAACGAAGATGAATCTGTCTGTATAGTCTTCAACGGCGAGATCTACAACTACCTTGAACTCAGGGAATTCCTGGAAAAGAGAAAACACAGGTTCAAGACAGACAGCGACACCGAAACAATAGTCCACTTATATGAGGAACTCGGCGAATCGTCAGTGGACAGGCTGAGGGGAATGTTCGCTTTCGCCATATGGGACAGCAGGAAGAAGAAACTCATCCTCGTGAGGGACAGGTTGGGCATAAAGCCCCTGTACTACGCAAAGATCGGGGAAAAACTGCTCTTCGGTTCCGAGATAAAGTCCATCCTTCAGTATGAAGGAGTTGAAAGGAAAGTTGTCATGGACTCATTGTATAAATTTGTTAAATACCGCTACGTTCCTGGGAACAAGACAATGTTTGATGGGATATACAAGTTATTACCCGGTCAAATGCTGACATACAGGGAAGGCAAGGTAAAACTCGAAAGATACTGGGAACCTTCGATGCGGAACTCTGCAGATAAACCGGAAGACTATTACATTAAGAAGTTCAGAAGGTTACTCCAAGACTCTGTTGAAGAAAGATTGATGAGTGAAGTCCCTCTCGGAGCATATCTGTCAGGAGGACTCGATTCGAGTGCAATAGTTGCCCTGATGAGCAGGATGATGGAAGAGCCGGTCAAAACATTTTCGGTAGGATTCGGAGAGGAATCTGACGAATGTGGTTACGCGAGAATCGTTGCTGAAAAATTCAATACGGAACACAAGGAATTCATAATCGAAAAGAAAAAAATGACTGAGGCGTTGCCTGAAATAGTATGGCACTTGGATGAGCCTTTGGGGGATCCCGCGGTTTTTCCGATGTGGCTCACATCAAATTTGGTTAAAAAGAAAGCCACAGTTGCGCTTTTGGGCGAGGGTGCTGACGAGCTGCAGGCGGGTTACAGGGACTACAGGATACTGTCCAACAAACTGTTTTTCATCCCATCTTCACTCAAAAAGAAAATATTCAACTGGTTCCGGTCACCTGTTTCGATGAAAGACATGAGGGGACTTGTGACTGATGGTTCGTCCCATACCCGAAAAAGAGGGAGATTTTATTACAGGTTCGACACCTCAGCCGGAAACACCCTGAACCAGTCACTGCTTTTTGACCTTAAATACGTACTACCGAATTTCCAGCTTATGAAAGTGGACAAGACGACAATGGGCAATTCGGTCGAAGCGAGAGTTCCCTTCCTTGACCATAATTTTGTTGAATTTGTAAATTCCATACCAACCGAATACAAGCTGAACGGATTTGAAGGTAAGTACATACTGAGGAAGACCATGTCGGGTGTCCTGCCTAAGGTAGTTATGGGAAGGAAGAAACAGCCGTTCACTACCCCCATACCTTCTTGGTTTGATGAAAGCCTCGAAGAGTTCGCGAAGCAGGTTCTTCTTGATAAAAAGACCGCAAAAAGAAATCAGTTCAGTCCCGACTACGTGAAAAGACTTTTCAGGAAAAGAAAAAAAGCCACGAGAAAGGGAAAATACAACTATCAGATATGGATGCTCTTGATGGTAGAAATGTGGAACAGAATTTTCATAGACAGGGACGATGTTTATAAATCAAAACTGGAACTAAATGTATTTACGTAAGGTGATTATAATTGAGTAAAAATTTGAAAAATGAAGTCAGGGATTTCTGGAACAAAAACCCGATGAGCTATAACATTGACGTCAAGGACATGGATAGGAAATTCTACGATAGAGTGGACAAAATTTTCTTTGACCACCACAAATTCGGTCATGATTCCCTTCCTATATTTTCCAAATTAATCGACTACGAAACTCTTAGGGGCAAGAAAGTGCTGGAAATCGGCTGCGGTATGGGGACCATGGCATCCCAGTTTGCGAAGGAGGGAGCCAAAATAACGGCCCTGGATATAACCCACAAGGCAATCGAGATTACAAACAGGAGATTCAATCTTTTCAATCTGGAAGGTAACCTTGAAGTAGCTGACGCAGAAAACCTCCCCTTTCCGGACAACACCTTCGATTTCGTGTTTTCGTGGGGGGTCCTTCACCACACGCCCGACACACAGAAAGCAATTGACGAGGTATACAGGGTTCTTAAACCGGGAGGAAAGACAGCAATAATGCTCTATCACAAGAATTCTCTCATCTATTATTATCACATACTCTTCAAGAAAGGGATACTGAAAATGGAAATTTTGAAACATCCGAAAAAGAAGATAGTCAGCAGGTACACGGACTTCCCGGACATAGGCGGCAGTCCTCTGGCAAAGGTTTACACGAGAGACGATATCCGTGATGTTTTCGGTAAATTCAGGAACATTGAGATCAGGGCCTTCCCGATGAAAGGCGAGATGGAAAATATACCATCCGGAAGGCTGCCCCTTTCAAAATGGTTCTTCCCCAAATCATTTAAAAAATACCTATCAGAAAAACATGGATGGTTTCTTTACGTAAATGTCGGAAAATAAATTTAATCAATTACGCATCGACTTATTTTTTGCATATATGAAACCGTGATTTTTAGTTGTTGATGTTAGTGGATTTGCAAAAATAATATCAAAATGATCTTTCAATATCTCAGATAACTTTTTCTTCCCGCTGTGATATTCCATGGAAATTAAACCAATCCGCTTGAGTATATTTTCTGGTGCATTTTCAAGAATTTCATACTCTGATCCCTCCACATCCATTTTCAAGAAATCGCAAAACTTAATTTTTTCCATCTGAAAAATATCTTTAAGGGTTGTGCATTTCACTTTCGCCCATTCACCGTCTTTCTTGGGTTTTTCATTGTAGAATCCACTAAAACCGGTATTGTTATTAAAACAAAACATTTCCCTTTCTCCACGCTTTCCTGTCACAGCACATTCCCGTATTTTTATTGAAGAATTTCCCAATTTATTTTTGTTTATAAGGGTATTGATTCTCATAATGGCAGCACTATTTGGACAAGGTTCATAACTGTAAACATTCACATCCTTCCCCCTTGTTGCAGCAAACAGAGAAAATATACCTTTCTGTGCTCCTAAATCCAATACAGTGTTCCCATTAGTTATTTCGAATGATTTCGGGCAGTATACGTTCCGGCCCCAAATTTCTTCTACCGTTCCGGAATCCTCATAACCTGACTGGGCAATAAAATTTATACCATTTCTTAATTTGTATTGTATAATTCCGTCTTTTAGAATTCTATATTCGAATAATCTAATGTACCAATTCTTGTATAATTTCATCCAGCCCCAGATTTTTGATACAATGCCCATAAAATTATAACTACACGTGAACAATATAAAATTATGGGAATCACCAGTTCATTTACGGGAGGAATAATTGTAATCTCAATAACGATAATTTCGTTTTTGTTGATTTTCTCACAAATCAACTTCCCGTCCGTAATGGGTATTTTAGCAAACGTGAACCCTTCATTTCTTATAGCAGTATTCATTT
>JAZGEG010000092.1:0-3070 GCA_036478655.1 Candidatus Aenigmatarchaeota archaeon
GGGGGGAAGCTCTGGATCTCGGAACGCAGTTCGGCCTTTGCGCTATAGATCTTGCGAAGCAGGATTACGATTTCAAGATAACGAGTCTTCAGGATAGCGTTAAATCCCTGGATATTTCCAAGAAACTGGCAGAGGAGGATATGGTGGAGGGTAAGATCATTTGGGCAATGGGCAAGCCCGAATCGCTTCCCTTTGAAGACAATACATTCGACCTCGTGATAAGCGGGTTCGATATGCACCACTGGGAAAACCCTGTAAAGGCTTTTAACGAGATAGAGAGGGTTATGAAAACGAAAGGTGTTATGGTAATTGGTGATTTGAGGAGGGACGCATTCAACGTGATGGTGCCTCTCCTGAAAACCATTTCGTATGCTGTCAAAAAGGATAAAATTTATGAGGAGATGAAGTCATCCTTCAGTTCATCATACACAAAGAACGAGGTGATCGAGCTCCTGAGGAATTCGGAATTAAAGGGATATGAAGTTTCGAAAGACGTGCAGTTCATTTATATAAAGAAGGAGAAGGTGTTGGAGGAAAAGAAACACGTGGTTGTTAAATTCGCATCCGCGTAATGTTTATAAGTATTTCATATAATATATTACATTATCATACCTTTGGAGATTCAGGAGTAACATGGAACTTCAAAACATCAAAGACGTGAATGTCAGGGGAAAAACCGTTATCATGAGAGTTGATTATAACCTTCCGCTGGACAGTGGGGGAAAGATAACGGATCATACCAGGATAAGCACCACCCTCAAGACAGTGAACTATGTTATCAGCAATGACGGAAAGCTTGTTCTTATCGCGCACCTCGGGAGGCCTAAAAACAGGGAAAAAGAGCTCAGGATGGATGTAGTCGCTGACAGGCTCTCCAAACTTGTAGGAAAGTCCGTTAAAAAGCTTGACGGGTGTGTTGAAGATAGCGTGTATGAACATGTTAAGGAGATGAAACCCGGGGATATAGTCCTTCTCGAAAATGTAAGGTTTTACCCAGAGGAGAAGGAAAAGGATGACTCTAAGAGAGGGGAATTCGCCAAGAAACTCGCAAAGCTCGGGGATATTTACGTCAACGAGGCGTTCGGGGTTTCGCACAGAAATCACGCTTCTGTTACAGGCATCCCGAAATTCATACCGGGTTGCTGCGGCCTGAGCTTCATAAGGGAGGTGAAAATGATAAACAGCATAGTCCAGAAACCCGAAAAACCGTATATGGCGATAATAGGCGGGGCGAAAGGGGACAAGATGTTTGCTATAGAGAATCTCCTCCCCAAGGTTGACAGGATATTGATGGGGGGAATGATAGGGAATACCTTCTTGAAGGCAAAGGGTCTTGAAATAGGGGAATCAAAATACGATGAAACGCTTGTTGACCAGGCCAAGAAATTCCTGGAAAGGGCAGGGGACAAGATTGTTCTGCCTGCGGATGCAATGGTGGAAAACGAGATGGAAGCCGAGCCTTTCCCTATTGCAGAGATAACGAAGGACATGAAGATAATGGATATCGGACCCGAGACAATCGTTCGCTACAAGGACGTTTTAAGGAAAGCGAAAACAGTCATATGGACGGGTCCGCTTGGTAAGTTCGAGAAAAAGCCCTATGAGAAGGGGACGCTTTACATAGCAAGCTTTATTTCCGGCCTTTACGCGAAAACGCTCGTAGGGGGCGGGGACAGCATCGCTGCCATGCAAAAGCTCAACATGATGGAAAGGATGACGCACATATCCACTGGGGGAGGAGCGTTCGTGGATTTCATAACGAAAGAGAAGTTCCCCGGCGTGGAGGCCCTGGAGGATTCGTACAAACGTTATGGTAATCTGCTTAAATCAGGGAGAGGTGATTGATTATGGGAATAAGAATTGCTCTTAACGGCCCCGGAAGGACGGGAAAGAATTTCATATGGTCATGGGCCGATAGGAAGAAAGAGGGGAAGACTAATCTCGAACTTGTTGCTATAAATGGCGTGAAAGATGTGGAAAAGGACAAGGGAGTGGAATACTTCGCTGAATTGATAAACTTCGATTCAACCCACGGGCACCATTCTGAAGAAATAAAACATGGCAGGGATGAGGAAGGAATGGCCTGGATAGAATTGTCAGGTCAGAAAATCTACCTGTACAACAACAGGGAAAACCTCTCGGAGCTCCCATGGAAAAAGCACGGCATAGACGTGGTCATAGAATCCAGCGGGAGGTACACGAAAAGGGAGGATGTTGAAGGGCACCTGAAAGCAGGCGCCCGAAAAGTTATAGTCTCTGCTCCCGGTAAAGGGGGGATAGAAACCTCTATCGTGCTCGGTGTAACGGATAAGATACCGGAAGAGGAGAAAGTGATAGACTGCGCCTCGTGCACGACAAACGCGATAGCCCCCGTGATCAAGGTCGTGAACGACAACTGGGGAATAGAGAGGGGATTTGTCATAACGGTTCATGCCCCCACGGATGACCAGAGGATCCTGGACAGCTCGCACAAGGATATAAGAAGGTCGAGATCGCTCATAAACAACATAATCCCCACGTCAACAGGGGCGGCGAAAGCCGTTGCGAAAGTCATACCTGAACTGAACGGGAAGCTTGATGCCGTGGCCTTCCGAGTGCCAGGAGCACTTACAGGATCGATCGTTGGGCTTATAGCAGAGGTCGGGAAAGAAACAACCGGGGAAGAGGTTAACAAAGCGTTCGAAAAGGAATCCAACGGGGGGCTGAAAGGCATACTTGCGTGCACGGACAAGGAGATCGTTTCCTCCCAAATAATAGGCAGGAGGGAATCGGGTATAATAGACAAGCCATTAACCAATGTGGTGAACGGGAAGCAGGTAACGGTTTGGTCATGGTACGACAACGAAAGGGGATACGCGAACAGATTGATTGATGTTGCAGAAAGTTTCGGGAAGCGCGGGTAAATCATAACCACTTCCGACAGGAACCCAAAGCGCTGGCCGGAATTATTTATATTCGCTTTCCTGCTTGTACTCGCTCTTCATAACGTACTCGGATTTCATGGAGTACTCGGATTCAACATCAGAAATTGATACCCTGCCTTCGTATTTTTCTTCTTTCTTTTCCTCTT
>JAZGEG010000093.1:0-25857 GCA_036478655.1 Candidatus Aenigmatarchaeota archaeon
CAGACTTTGACATGGAGATAGAGGATGTTGAGGTTAAGAGAACCAAGAAGTTTGACAGAATCTGGAAGTGGAGTAAAGGAGGGAGTGTAACTTTTCACGTATTAGATAAGAATATCGCATATTTCGGTTCAATGGACAATTATCTATATGCTGTCGATGTAGACACTGGAAAAACGATGTGGAGATTCAGAACAGGCGGAGGGGTATTCGGAACGCCTTCGTCTGTTGTAAATGGCATGATAGCGGTGGGAAGTTTTGATGCTTTTCTTTATCTGATTGACACGCAAACTGGCATAGAATTGTGGAGATACAAGACAGGTGGACCAATATCCGTGGGTCCCACACTAACAGAGGATAGTGTGTATGTTGGTTCCAAAGACGGATATGTTTATTCAATTGGATTGGATGGTATACTGAAATGGAGATTCAGGACTGGAGATGAGGTTGCTTGCGGTGTCACAGATTATAGAAACAGAATTCTTTTCGGAGGTTTCGACGGATATTTTTACTGTGTTGACAAGGACAGCGGAAATGAATTATGGAGGTTTAAAGTAGGAGGGGAAATCATTCATGACAGACCCTGTCCCGTCCATGAAAATATCGTATATTTCGGTTCATTTGATAATTATTTGTACGCATTGGATGTCGAAACAGGAAAAGAAATCTGGCGATTCAAAGCAGGAAAGTATGGCGTTGATGGACCTCCTTCCATTTATGGAGATACACTGTTTTTCCCTTCAAGAGAGGGGATAGTTTTTGCCGTTTCACTTGAAGGTAAGGAGAGATGGAGATTCAGAACAGGCGGTCTGATTATTAGCGTAATAATACATGAAGAGAAAATTTACTTCACTTCAGAAGATGGAAATCTGTATGTTCTTTCAATCGAAGGCAAAGAGTTGTGGAGATTCAGGTTTGGTGAGGGCGGTTCCTATGACTTTCCAAGTATTTATAAAAACATGATTCTGGTAGGTTCAATGGACTGCCATTTTTATGCAATAGATGCAGACACAGGAAAAGAAATATGGAGGGTTGCAACGAGTTCCCAGACACGCTCGACTGCTCCACCACCTCATGAGGAATTCTCAATGGAACTCAAAAGGGAAACTCATGTAGAAGAACCGATTTCCGAGGGGAAATACAAAAAGAAAAAAGAAGAAACTGTGTCTCTTTCCGATTATCAGGTTGAGAGCGAATACACAAGCGAGAGCAAATACAAACAGAAGAGCGATTATGACGTGCAGTGGGTTATTCTTGAGGAAGTTCTGGCCTTAGATCCTGACACATTCCAGGATAATTCCATTAGATTCCAGACAAGGGTATGACATCGCTTTTTTTAAATATAAGCAAACAAAACTAAACTTTAAAACAGGTGTTTCGAATGACGAAGGAGGATATCCGGAAGAGAAGGCTGAGAGACCTAGTCGAAGAACTAGACGGCTTTAGGGGAAGGCATACCGAACTGGTTTCGGTTTATATCCCTGCCGGGCATAACCTCCCTAATGTGGTGGACCAGATCACGAATGAGAAATCCACCGCGCAAAACATAAAATCAAAGGCCGTCAAGAAGAACGTGATGTCTGCGCTCGAGAGGATCATTCAGCACCTGAAACTGTATAAACAGACCCCTGAGAACGGTTTGGTCATTTTTTCTGGGAACATCTCGGAAAGGGAAGGCGTGGCGGACATCGAGATATACGCCCTTGAACCTCCCGAGCCCATGAAACAGAAACTGTACTGGTGCGACCAGAAATTCGTCCTCGATCCCTTGAAGGACATGATAAGGGAGAAGGAGATATACGGGCTGATAGTTCTTGACAAATCAGAAGCGAACGTGGGGGTGTTGCTGGGGAAAAAGGTGAAGTCCCTTAAACACAAGGACTCCCTTGTTCCGGGGAAGACGGATAAAGGCGGCTGGAGCCAGGCACGTTATGCCAGGATAAGGGAGGGATTGCTCCACGATTTCATGAAGAAGGTAGGGGAAATCGCCTCCACCCAGTTCGGAGACTTAAAGGATCTGAAGGGCGTGATAATTGGGGGACCCGGTTCTGTGAAGGACAAGTTTGTTGAAGGCAAATTCCTCAGATACGATTTTCAAAAAAAGATCATTTCTGTTGTGGATACCTCATATACCGGGGAATACGGCCTGGAGGAGACCGTGAACAGGTCGGAGGAGGCTTTGAAAGAGGCTTCCGTAATGAAGGAGAAAAAACTCTTGGGGAGGTTCTTTGATGCACTTGGGAAGGATTCAGGCTTAGCGATTTACGGGGTAAAAGAGGTTGCACAGATACTGAAATCCGGGAGCGTTGAAGTCCTTCTGATCTCTGAACATTTCGATTGGGTGAAGGCGAAACTTCATTGCCCGAAATGCGGGGAGGAAAAGGAAGTGGTGATGACAAGGAAGAAAGTAGAGGGAAAGAAATGTGAAAAGTGTCAAGAACTTTACGAAATACTCGCTGAAAAGGACCTGACGGACGAGATCATAAAAATCGCGGAGGAGATGGGGACAGAGGTCGAGATGGTTTCCAGCGATACGAAAGAGGGGAACCAACTGAAGGAGATGGGCGGCATAGGCGGGATTTTAAGATACAAAACCTAGGATTTTCTCATAGAAAGCGAACACGATTATAGGGATGAAAACGCCTACCAGTGTTCCGAACACGATATCGGGGATGTGATGCACGCCCAGAAAATACCTCGAAATCGAAACCGCGAATGGGACTAAAAACAAAGGAGCAAACCATTTCTTCCGGATGTTCACGTAAATCGAGGAGAAGACAGCGAATATAATTGCAGCGTGCCCGGAAGGGAATGAGCTGTCACCGGGACAATACGGATTACACCCTTCCACATAAGGTTCGCACGCCACGCACGGCCTTTCTGTGTTTATAACGCTCTTTAAACCGAAAACCACCCCCAGTGTTACCCACACGCTCACGATAAAAACGAAAAAACCCCTTTTGACCATCACCTTCTTTTCCTTATCCATTTTCTTCCTTAGGAATATATGTAAAACCAAGAGAACCCCTGTTAAGGCCATCCATATCTCAGGCTCCCCTATCAGGGTTATCACATACCACAGATCCATAGAATTTAATTTGTATTTCCTGATTAAAAAGTAAGATTATCACTGCTGGCTTTCCAAAGAAACGGATTTCACTTCAACAGGATCCTTCACATCGTTCTTCCTGAAGGATTTCCTGAAAAGGACCAGTCTTTTTTTCGGACCAGGAACAGAGCCCTCGATCAGGACGTAGTTCTTTTTGACTTCACCGTAATTCACAAACCCACCCTTTACCTGGAGGCCGTCATTCCCTATTTTTATCAATCTTTTGTTGTATTCTGTCCTTATCTGGAAGCCAAGCTGTCCGGCCTGCGGAATCACTCCCGGCAGGACCCTTCCGGGGGTGACGGGTCCCATAGTCCCTATGTGCCTTCTTTTCTCCTTGTTCTTCCTGCTCCTTATAGTGACCCCGAACCTCTTAACAACCCCTTGGAATCCCTTGCCTTTGCTGACGGATTTCACATCAACATACTCCCCTTCAGAGAAGACCTCGGAGATATCAATCTCCTTCCCCAGTTTCTCCTTCGCGTATTTCCATTCCCCCTCGATATTCCCGGAAAGGTCGATCTCGAAAACCTCTGGCTTTTTCTTCCTGATACCCGATTCCCTTGGCTGGGTGTGAACAAGCAAACGTATATCAGAAACTTCCTTAAGCATCCCCTCAAAATCAGGTATTTCGGATTTCTTCTTGGGGACGTCAAGCTTCCTTAAAATATCCTTTTTCAAGTCCTTTGCCCATACCATCCCAAGGGTTTCAAACCCATTAAGACCTTTTCTGTAAAGCATTATCCCGAAAACGAACAATGGCGGACACTCTATAACGGAAACCGCCCTCGTTATATCCTGACCCTGCGTCACGCTCTCCTTCCTGATATCCGTGAATACCACATGATTCATCCCCGCCTTATAACCACTGAATTCGAGGGGTTTCGTTTCTCCCGCTTTTTTTAACCTCTCCGATTCTTTCGAATGCTTGAATCTGGGGTATATCCTCTTCGCCCGCTTCCTCGGCCAGTACCCCCTCGATCCAGCTTTCGGTTTGTGTCCTTTAGCCATAAATGATCACTTGGATTAATTATACCCGCCTTCCGCCTCTCCCGCCAGGTTTTCTTGTGGTGTCGTGGGGGATCGGCGTTGTGTCCTCGATCCTTCCGACTTTCAGCCCAGCCCTTACCAGGGCCCGTATCGCCGGCTGCGCTCCTGGACCCGGGATCTTCTTTTTGTGCCCTCCCTGAGCGCGGATTTTCAGATGAACCCCTATCAAACCCTTGCTTTTCGCTTCTTCAGCAACCTTTCTTGCAGCCTTCATGGCAGGGAATGGCGAACCTTTATCCTTATCCCTGCTTGTGATCATACCCCCCGAACACCTCGCTATTGTCTCCGCCCCGGTCAGATCCGTGACGTGGATAATGGTGTTGTTGACAGAAGAGTATATGTACACGATCCCCCATTTTTCGTCCCTCATTTCTTGCCACCTTCAACCCTTATCATCTGCTCCTTTCCAACAGGAACTATGTAAGATGCGAATTTCATCCTCCTCTCATCAACGTAAACATGACCATGCGCTATCTTCTGCCTCGCCTCTTTTATGCTGGAGGCGAACCCCTTTTTGAGGACCAGTGTCTGCAGCCTTCGGTTGAGCAGGCCATTCGCGCTCAAAACCAAAACATGATCAAGGCCCTGTCCCTTTTCGATGAGACCAAGCCCGACCAGCTTATCAAGAAGGATTTTAGTTTTCTCCTCATCCTTCACCGCGATCAGGTCTCTCGCCCTCCTCCTGAATTCACGGACTATCGATTCCGCTCTCCATATCTCCCTCTTCCTCTTAAGACCGAACTCCCTGAGCAGTTTCCCTTCCTCTTCTAACCTGCTCGAATCCCATGGCGTTTTTGGATTTTTGAATTTCTTTCTTAACCTTCTCATAACCATCACTTCCCGCTCTTTGCGGCCTTCCTGGCTCCCGCCTTCTTCGAAACACCAACTACTTTGCCTTTCCTGAATGAACTCCTCGTTCTTTGTCCCCTCACAGGCAAATCCATGATATGCCTCATTCCCTTGTATGACTTTATTTTCTTCACACTTCCTATATCCAGTTTCTGGGTGAGTTCAAGCTGTGACACGCTCAAATGTTTGTTCTCCCCTGTTTTAGGATCTTTCCTCCGGTTGTACAGCCATAAGGGTATATGGTATTTCTCGGGGTGGTTTATTATATCCTCGAGTTTCTTAAGCTCGTCCTCAGAGAGGTCGCCAACCTTCCTCTCCCCGAACCCGGAAATCTTCGATATTGCGTTACCGAGGGCAAAAGAAACCCCCTTCACACCCAATATAGCGGATGCCACTTTTTTCGTTCCGTCCAGGTTGGTTTCCCCTAGCCTTATTATGTTCTGTACCTTCTTCTCTTCCACCCTTTTCTCTTCCCTGTGTTCTTCCTTCTCTCCCTTTACCTCTTTTTCCATATGCGCACCCGTTATGTAAAGACAATTATATAAATGAATATTTAAATCTTAATAAATCTTTCACATGCAGAAAATACAGCTTACCTTTACCAGTTTCCTGTCTTGGAGCCTTTAAGTGCCAATGTGACCTCATCCTTCATCCCAAGGGCGGCCTGCCTTGCAAGGCTGTCGAACTCGTTTTCTTTCCCCGTCTTCTCGTAAGCGAAAATGACGCCTCTTGCTGAATGTATCAGAGCTCCAAACCCATCCGAATTGAAAGAAGTCAAGATGTCCTTTGCACCTCCTCCCTGGGCTCCGTAGCCAGGGACGAGAAAGATCGAGCGTGGCATGATCTTTCTTAGCACAGCCGCTTCTTTTGGGTATGTCGCCCCGACAACCGCTCCAACCGAGCTGTATCCCTTCTCCCCTATCAGGGACGAGCCCCATTTATCCACGTATTCCGCAATTATCTCATAAATTCGCTTTTTACCGCTTGCCAGGTTCTGGAGTTCACCTGAACTGGGGTTCGAAGTTTTCACTAATATGAAAACACCCTTTTCATCCCTCTTCACGTCCTCGAGGAAAGGGAGAATACCATCACTTCCCAGATAGGGATTCACGGTTATGCAGTCCACATCCATCGAACGCACGCTATCCCCAAACAAGTCAACCCTCCCCAGATGTCCTGATGAATAGGCCTTCGCCGTGTTCCCTATATCGTTCCTCTTTACATCTCCTATCACTATCAACCCCCTCTGTTTCGCATACGTCACGGTTTCTTCAAACGCCTTCATCCCTTGATGCCCATACTGCTCGTAAAAAGCCACCTGGATCTTAACAGCGGGAACAACATCCTTTATAGAATCTATTATTCTCCTGTTGAATTCCAGAATGCATTTGCCAACAGCCCCGAAATTTGACCCGAACCTTTCCCTGAAATCCTGCTTCAGAGAATTCGGCAACTTCGCAAAATCCGAATCAAGGCCAATCACGCTCGGATTCCTTTTTCTGTCAATCGCTTCCAACAGCCTGTCAGCAAAATTCATCCCAAAACCTCCAGTTTCTTCTTCATTTCACACCATACCTCTCCAAATACCCGTACATTTTCTTGCCCATTGCGTCATCAATGCAGATTTTCCCGTTTATTTCCCTGTTGTGCAGGTATTCCACAATCTCCCTTATAGCTACTATCGATTTAACTTCTATGCCGTATTTCTCTTTTATCTCCTCTATTGCGGACTTTCCGTCCATCCCCACCTCCTGCCTGTCCACTGATATGATCGCACATAGTATTTCGACTTTCGCGAGATTCCTTAGCAGATCAACCGAAAATCTTATGGACCTGCCTGAGGTTATAACGTCATCCACGAGAACAATTTTCATACCATCCGTTATATCAGACCCTATAACAGCATCCTTTTCCCCGTAATCTTTCACTTCCTTTCTGTTGAAGGCGAACCCCTTGTTAATGCCCATTTCTGACAGCGATATGACAGCAGCGAGAGAAAGGGGGATGCCCTTGTATGCGGGCCCGAAAACCACATCAAAACCATTCCCCAATTCCTTTTTCATGGCCTGTGCATAGAAGTATCCGAGTTTTGAGATGCTTTCCCCGTTGTTGAACATGCCCGTGTTTATGAAATAGGGCGAGATCCTCCCGCTCTTTAGCTTGAACTCCCCGAATTTGAGGGCCCCTGTCTTCACAAGGAACTCTATGAATTCTTTTTTGTAATCATCCATGTACTTCCACCTCCTTCCCCCTTATTTTATCAAGCACCATCCCGTTTTCGTAAACAAGATTACCATTAACTATCGTATGCGTTGGCCACCCTTTCAGTTCGTATCCCTCGAAAGGAGACCAACCACATTTGGTGAACAGCTGATCGTTTCTCACCTTCTTTCGCAGTTTCATGTCAACTATTGTCAGATCCCCGTCTTTCCCTTCTTCTATGAAACCTTTGTTTTTGATCTTAAAAATTTTCGCAGGGTTCTCGCACATGGTTTCTACCAGTCTTTTCAATGTGATTTTCCCCCCGTTCACAGCATCCAGCATCAAAGGAACCCTCGTCTCCACACCTGGAACACCGAATACCTCGGATGCTTCCTTCTCCTCCAGGGTATGGGGAGCGTGATCAGTCCCTATCGTATCTATCGTTCCGTCCCTCAGGGCTTCCCACAGGGCCTTCCTGTCACTATCTTTCTTAAGCGAGGGTTTCATGATCACGAATTTGTTCTGATCCTTTTCCGTGAGAAACAGGTGGTGAGGGGTGACCTCCACAAAAACGTTCTCCTTCCCGTTTTTCCTAACGTATTCAAGTTCCTCTTCCAGGGAAATGTGGCAGAGATAAAATTTTTTCCCAAGGGACTTTGCGAGTTCTATCGCTTTTCTGACGTTCCCCTCTTCCGCATGTAGGGTGTTGATTTTAGAAGCTTCCATTATGCCCTTTATGATCCCCTCATCCTCTATCAGCATGTTCCCTGTTGAGGCGTCCATGAAGATCTTAACTGAAGGAACACCCTTCGCTTTCTTGACCTCCTCGATATTATCCAAGGAGGAGCCGAAATGGAAACCGTAATTCACAATTGATTTCCCCCTCGCTATGTTTCTTTTCTCCTTGAGGAGTTCGTTTGTGAGTGTCGGTGGTTTGGTGTTGGGCATGTCCAGAACGCACGTAACCCCTCCCGCGGCAGCAGCGGAACTTCCTGTCCTGAAATCCTCTTTATGTGTCAGCCCAGGATCCCTGAAGTGGACATGGGGGTCGATGATACCGGGGAGAACTATCATACCATCCGCATTTATTTTCTCATCAGCATTCGGTTTAGAGGATGTTATACTCTCGATTTTCCCGTTCTCTATTAGGAGGCTTTTCTCGATCAATTCCCCATTTATGTACACCCTTCCGTTTTCGATAAGCAAGCTCATACGCATCTCCATTGAACGTATTCGCTTACGGGAACCTTCTTCCCTGTTTTCAGTCTCGCTTCTTTTCCAAAATCACCCATTTCCCTCAGCTGTTCTGGAAAGAAAACAGGACCGTCCTTGCACATCCGGAACCCGTTGATCTCACACTGCCCGCAAACCCCGAATCCGCACTTCATATACCTCTCAAGGCTGGCCTGGCATTCGATACCTTCGCGCTCACATATTTCGAAAACCTTTCTCATCATCACCTCGGGCCCGCACGTGTAAACCACCTCGAATTTTTTGTCTTTCAGGGCATTCTCCAGAACATCGGTTGTGAACCCCTTCTCCCCGAAAGAGCCGTCATCCGTTGTCACTTTCGCATTGAATCTCTTTTCGAAGATTAACCGGTCTTTCGATCTCGCCCCGAGAATCACGAAAGGGTTTTTCAACTTCCCTATCAATGGAGAGAGCGGAGCGATACCACACCCGCCGGCGACCACGCAGGCATTCGCCTTTGGGATAAAGCCATTCCCGTAAGGTCCCCGCAAGCCAACGGAATCCCCTGCTTTCATCGAGAAGAGTTTTTCAGTGAACTTTCCTTTCCTCTCAACAGTTATCCCTGTTTCTTTCCCCGTATAAGACATGGAAAAGGGTTTTTCATCCAGACCTGGAATCCAGACCATTACGAACTGTCCCGGCTTCGGATCGATCTCCCTGTCAAAGAAAAACGTCTTAACATACGGGTTTTCCTGGACTATTTTTTCGATCCTTGCAATTTCGGGAAGTTCACTCATGCGCTATCCCCACAAGTTCCTTAAGGTTTTTATACCCGTTCTTTTCCATCCACCCGGACATTTCCGAGCAGACATTTCGAAAGATGTCAATCCCCCTGTAATAAATCCCGGATCCTATCCCTATCGCTGTCGCCCCTGCCATCATCATCTCTATGGCATCCCTTCCGGTTAGAATCCCGCCCACGCCTATTACAGGGATTTTCACAGACCCGTACACATCATAAACACAGCGAACAGCTACGGGTTTTAATGCAGGCCCTGAGACACCACCAACCTTGAAACTAAGAACAGGTTTTTTCGCCTCGGTGTTTATGATCATGCCCGGACCCATTGTGTTCACAGCTGTGATCCCGGAGGCCCCTGCCTTCTCAGCGGCTTTCGCGACCTCCCCTATATTTTTCGTGTTCGGGGACAGCTTGACGAAAACAGGTTTTTTCGCTTTTTCCACAACAGCTTTCGTTATCTCGAATGTTTTCTCCGGAGTGTCCTGGCCGGCGAGCGTTCCGAAACCCGGTGTGTGCGGGCAGGATAAGGGGATTTCAATCGCAGCGAAATCCAGATCTTTCAATCCCTCAACGACCTTTACGAAATCTTCCGGCTCTGTCCCGATCATGCTCGCGAAAACTGGTGATCCTAATCCCTTCAGGTTGACAAACTCCTTCTGAGCGCCGGCCACCCCGAAGTTCGAATATCCCACTGCATTCATCATTCCTCCCTCGAAAGATATCACGGTCGGGTTGCTGTGGCCTTCTCTGGGTTCGTAAGAAATAGATTTTATCGTGACCGCCCCTGCCCCGTTCTCTATAACCCTTGTCAATAAAGATTTTGAAACTCCGAGAACACCGGAAGCGAGGACGGTGGGGTTTTTGAGTTTTATCCCGCACAATTTCGTTTCCAAATTCATATACATCCTATACCGATTCTATGTCCCCCTTCCCCATGGTCCTCTCGCAATAATGGCATCTCAACTTCAGTGGATCCTTGTCCAAAACATAGAATTTCGTCCGGACGAATTCCTTGTTTGTAATACAATTAGTGTTCGCGCACTTTATGATCCCTTTGATCATATTGGGTATCTCAACCTTGAACTTCTTCTTGACACTATAACCCTTTATTATGTTTATGTTCGCCTCTGGCGCTACCAGTGCGATCTTGTCAACTTCCTCCTTCGTTAAGAATCTCTTCCCGATCTTTATCAGACCCTTCTTCCCGAGATGTTTGCTCTCCAAATTCATCCCAACCGTCACGACGTTTTCCCCGTCCTTCAGGTTCAAAATTTCCGCCACCTTGAACGTGTTATTCGTTGATATGTGATCTATAACAGTCCCCTCGCCTATCGCGGATATTTTAAGGGTTTTCTTGTTCATTTTACCCTCCCAAGTACGAGCGATAGCAGGGCCTGGCGGACTGGGATCCCGTTTCCCGCCTGCTCGAAATAAAGTGCGTGTTCAGTGTCGTCAAGTTCAGGGTGTATCTCATCCACCCTTGGAAGCGGGTGCATTATTTTGAGGGAAGGCTTTATGTGGGGAAGGATCGATCGGTTAAGCTTATACACACCGGCGTATTTCTTGTATTCAAGTGGGTCAGGAAACCTCTCCTTCTGGATTCGCGTGGCGTAAAGCACGTCAAGCTTCTTGCTGACCTTCAAAAGGTCTGCCTCCTCGTAATATTTTATCCCCTTGCTTTCAAGATCTTCCAGGTAAGAATCAGGCATTTTCAGGGCCCCCGGCGAAATGAAATACATGTTCGTTTTGAAATGGGAAAGCGCGATCGCAAGGGAATGAACTGTTCTTCCGTATTTCAGATCCCCGAGAAAACCTACATTCAATCCGCTGATCTTCCCTTTCGCCTTTTGGATCGTGTAAAGGTCGAGCAGGGTCTGGGTCGGATGCTGGTTCGCTCCGTCACCTCCGTTTATAACAGGAACGCCCGCGGCCTCTGAAGCAAGCCTCGCCGCCCCTTCAACAGGGTGCCTCATAACTATCACATCCGCGTATTTCTCAGCCATCTTGATGGTGTCCCAGAGGGTTTCGCCCTTTTTCAGGGATGTTGTCCCTGGTTCAGCGAACCCTATGACTCCCCCTCCGAGATGTCTCATTGCACTCTCAAAACTCAGTCTTGTCCTTGTAGAAGGCTCGAAAAAGAGCGATGCCATTATCTTTCCCCTCAAAAGGATCGGGTTCGGTTTCCTTTCGATCTTTTTCGCTGTTTCTAGAACGTGAAGGATTTCTTTCTTTTCGAAGTCCCTTATTGAGATTATGTCATGATTTTCGGAAGTCATCTGAATCTATATTCTATTGTAGAAATGTTTTATAAAGATTCCCCAAAAGTTTATAAATCATCAAAAAATAAAGATAGTTAGTATTTCTCTCTGGACCAAATTTATATATTAATTAACAATATATAATCTAATTCCAAATACAAATAATGTGATCTTTATGAATAATCGGGTAATTTCGATATTTGTGACGTGTTTGCTTGCACTTTCACTTATGCCGGGGGCATATGCAGTCACGGAGAACCTGGAGGTTGTTTTAACCAGCCAGAATCCATATCCTGTCGAGCCGGACCAGGTTGTTGACATAGAAATTTCCCTGCAGAACACGGGTTACGGAGAGGCGGAGAGTGTGATATTTGAGATAAATCCTAAAAGCCCGTTCACCCTTCTCCCGGGTCAGGATGATACAAAGACATTCTCCAGAATCCCGGCAAACGATCAAGTGACAGCATTATACAGACTCCATATTGACAAGAACGCGATATCGAATGACTATGAACTTGAGTTCAAATACTATCAGAGGGGCGTGAGTGTGCAGAGGACCAGCGAAGTCACGATTCAGGTCCAGGGCAAACCCAAGCTCGTACTTGAAGAAATCGTGACCTCCCCGGAGGAGATAGAACCAGGGGATTCCGTAACCATAACAGCCAAAATAAAAAACGTGGGGACAGGATCCGCCTCATTCATGGAGACTGCTCTCGTTTCAAACACCACCTACATACTTCCGATCCTTTCAGGTGGTTTGTATTATGCCGGAGAGATAAAACCGGATGAAACGGGGGAGGCGAAATTCGAGATGAGTGTTGACAATTCAGCGGAATACAAGACATACAGCGGAACCCTCACGCTCACGTACAAGGATGATAGCGGAACATCACAAACAACCTCTTTCTCCATAGGCATACCGATAAGGGGAAAACCCGTAATAGAGGTATTGAGCGCGAAAATCGATAATTCGGCCTTCAAGGTAGACATAGAAAACATAGGAACAGCTACCGCAAAGGCGCTGAAAATAGCCTTTGTTCAGGATGGTGAAGTCAAGGATTCGGCAGTAGCGAACGAGCTCAAACCAACAAAACACAAAACCATTCGTTTCCAAGGATTCAGGCAGGGGAAAGCGATCATAAACATTTCGTATCTTGACGAGAGCAATGAATTTTTCGCCAATGAATTCCCCATTACGGTGAAACCTTCTGTTTATGCAGAGGAACAAACCGGAGGAGGTATCTCCCCACTGGCTCCGTTATTGATAGTGGTTGTTGTCCTGGAAAGCTATTACCTCTGGAGACTACGAAGGCGAATGAAAAAATAGCGAATCTAGTTTTGGCTGATAGAATGAAGGAAAAAATATTTGAATTGAAAGACGTGTGGAAGACATACTTCATGAAGGGAGTCGAAACCAACGCACTCAGAGGGGTTGATCTTGAAATAAAAAAAGGGGAATACGTAGCGATTCTCGGACCATCTGGTTGCGGAAAATCCACAATCATGCATATCATGGGTTGTTTGGACACGCCGACCAAAGGAATGGTGTTTGTTGAAGAAAGAGAGATTTCGAAACTCAATGACGATGAACTCGCAAAGATAAGGAGGGAAAAAATAGGTTTCGTCTTCCAGGCCTACAACCTCATACAGGGTTTGACAGCCGTTGAAAACGTCGCTTTGCCCATGAGGTTCAGCGGGCACGGGAGGGGGGAGTCCCAAAAGAAAGCGAAGGAACTTTTGAAAAAAGTCGGTTTGGTGGAAAGATCGGGACACAAACCAAACGAGCTCTCCGGGGGCGAACAGCAGAGGGTCGCTATTGCCCGTTCCCTGGCGAACGATCCAGAGGTGATACTCGCGGACGAGCCCACCGGGAATCTCGACACGAATGCCGGAAAGGAGATTTTCGAACTGCTCGAAGACCTCCACAAGAAAACAGGGAAAACGATCATTATAGTCACGCATGACATAAAACTCGCGAAGCGCGCTCACAGGGAAATCAAAATGATAGACGGGAAGATATCGAAATAATATTTATGATTGATCTCGCTTTTAAGGATCTGAAAGAACACAAGGTCCGGACGATTCTCACAGCTCTGGGGATATTCATAGCCATAACCGCGATCGTTTCTCTTGGTTCCATATCCACTGGTGTGAACGAACTCATAACCTCCTCTACAAGCTTGATAGGGGCGGACACGATTTTCGTGATGAATGAACTCGACTTATCAGAGATGATGGGACCCGGGGGGGGCATGCAGATCGAGGACGTGGAAGCGGAGGTCGTGGAGGAAATCAGCTCGGTTTCAGGCGTGAAACGAGCGGTCCCGATAATATCGAGGGCGATGATGGGGTTCTTCGAAGTTGACGGGATCGACATGGATGACGTTGACCTCTTCGGGGGAGCGGATCTGGAATTCAAGGAAGGGGCATGGCCTGAAAACGATGATGAGGGAGCCGCACTCGGATACCTCGCAGCAAACATGATGGATGTCGTAGTGGGGGATTACATAACCCTGAATAAAGAGGAGGTTGAAGTTCTCGGGATATTCGAGGAGGGTTCAGGAGCCTACGACCTCGTGATACTCATGCCTTACGACTACGCGGACGAGATATACGAAACTGAAGGTGGCGCGACTCAGATAATGATAGAGCCGGAGGACATAACGCTGGTTCAGGAAATAAAGAATACAATAGAAGACGAATATGACGATCTTGATGCGATGACAATGGAAGACGCGCTCTCTATGATGGGGGAAATGACCGTTACGCTTAACATTATGACGTTCGGGATAGGTTTCATAGCCTCTCTCGTGGCTGCCATAGGCATAATAATCACGATGTACACGTCCGTTCTCGAACGAAGGAAGCAGCTGGGGATAATGAAGGCTGTGGGAGCGCTAAGGAGGACTATCCTTAAGCAGATACTGGAGGAGGGATTGATGGTCTCCTTGGCGAGCAGCATAATAGCTGTTGGTGTATCCTTCTTGTTAGTTGACATGCTGAACAACGTTTTGCTCGGAGGAACCAACCTAGCACTCATAACACCAGCCCTGGCGATAGGGGCGGTTGCTTACGGGGTATTGCTCACGGTCATATCCAGCATGTATCCTGCCTGGGTTGCCGTTAAAACAGACCCCATAAAGGCGATAAGGGAAGGATGAACAGGGGAATGTAATATGATGTGGGAAGCAATGCTGAGGGATTTAGGAAGACACAAGCTCAGGACAGTCCTGACAATGCTAGGCGTCACGATCGGGATATTCCTCGTAACGAGCGTTTCCTCTTTTTCCGAAGGAATAACGTATTACGTCAACGATCAGATAAGCATTACTTCAGGACTGGTCACTGTAATGGAGAAGGGTAGGTTTGGTTTCATGATACAGCAAAGCGAGATAGACGAGGATCTTGTGGAAGAGGTGGAGAGCATATCCGGGGTCGAAGCCGTGGCCCCCGTACTGTTCGCAACAATTGACAGCGTGAGCCTCACAGGAACCGACCCAGAGCTCGAGGATATAATAAGGGGGGTGAATATCGAAATAGGGGAAGGGAGAGATTACGATGAGGGAGCGAATGAACTGGTCATAGGAATCGATTATGCTGAAAAGTACGATTACGTGGTCGGGGATACGATAAAACTGGAAGAAAAGGAATTTGAAATAGTGGGGATTCTGGAGGAAACAGGAGACAGCAACATGGATAACACCGTTAGCATGCCATTAAGCGATTTGCAGGAACTTGCAGACAAAGAAGGCTTGATATCGATTATGATGGTCCAGCCTTTAACGCCAACAGATGCAGACTTCATAGAGCAGACAATAAACGACGACTTCGATGACATCTCAGCGGCGAGCGACAAGAGTATCACGAACTCCGTGAACGAAATGACGAGCCAATTAAACCTGATGACCTTCGCCCTCGGAAGCATCGCCGCCCTGATATCAGGGATAGTTATAATGAACGTGATGATAATCTCGGTAAGGGAGAGGAGAAGGGATATAGGGACGATGAAGGCGGTAGGGGCAACGAACAAGCAGATCCTTTTGTCAATACTCATAGAGTCTGTAACGATAAGCGTTGGTGGAGCGGTTGTGGGTGTTTTACTTAGCTTCGGTGGAGCAACCTACATAAATAATATTCTTTTACAACCTATCGCCCTCGTAACGCCAAGATTGGTAATGCAGGGAATCCTGTTCGCCGCATTTATAGGGATTGTTTCAGGGATCCTCCCCGCAAGGCAGGCCGCGAAATTGAGCCCCATCGAAGCCCTGAGATATGAATAACCATTTCTATTCATAATCCCCCTCGTACAAAATATTATAATGGTCAGAAAGCATCCAAAACTCGAAAGGGAAATCAGTCTCTGGCAGGCCGTGCTCATGGGGGTCGGAATAATCCTCGGGGCAGGGATATACGTTCTGATAGGAAAGGCCTCCGCACTTGCTGGGAATGCGGTCTGGCTATCCTTCCTTTTATCCGCTCTGGTGGCGGTGTTCACGGGACTGAGTTACGCTGAACTCAGTTCAATCTTCCCGAAAGCAGGGGCCGAATACGTTTACACAAGGCACGCCTTCGGAAGGAGAATGGCTTTCATGATCGGGTGGCTGCTTGTTATCTCGGGTTTTGTTTTTTCCGCCACGGTCTCGTTGGGTTTTGCGGGGTATTTCGAAAGCCTTTTCGGCTTCCCCTACCTCTTATCAGCGGCTGTTTTGATAGTCCTGCTCTCTGTCATAATTTTTTACGGCATAAAGGAGTCGGTCTGGTTTGCCGTGGTTTTCACCCTGATAGAGGCATCCGGTTTGATCATAATAATAGCGATGGGTTTGCCTTATCTTGGAAGCGTTAACTACTTCGAATTCCCCAGCTTAGCGGGAGTCTTTCAGGCTGCTGCACTGATCTTTTTCGCCTACATAGGATTCGAGCAGATAACGAGACTCTCCGAGGAAACGAAAAAACCCGATATCAACATACCCAGATCGCTGCTCCTGGCAATAGTGATAACCACGGTTCTTTACATACTGGTCGCGTTATCAGCGGTTTCCATACTTGACTGGCATTCACTAGGGCAATCCTCCGCCCCGCTGGCGGACGTCGCCTCACAGGCTTTCGGCCCGAACGCCTTCGCTCTGCTCTCCGTTATAGCTCTATTCGCCACAGCGAACACGGTTCTGCTCATGCTCCTCGCTACCTCACGGATTATGTACGGAATCGGGAAATCCTTCTCCCCGGGAAACTTATTCGCCAGGATCCATTCGAAACGCCACACACCATGGGTAGCGAGTTTCGTTACGATGGTGTTTTCGATCCTTTTCCTCAGTTTCGGTAAAATAGAAATCGCCGCTAACATCACGGATTTCCTCATATTCTTCACCTTCATAATAATCAACATTTCTGTGATCAGAATCCGTTATAAAGGTTTCCAATCCCTCCGGGACTTCACGATCCCCCTGAACATAGGGAAGTTCCCGGTCATCCCTGTTCTGGGCGTGATATCCTGCGTTCTCCTGATGGCCTACATGAATTTAGAAATAATTTTTTACGCCGTCCTTCTGATAATAGCGGGATTCATAATATCTGAAATCCTGGAGAGAAAGGGAATAAAGGCGAAGTTTGAATAAAGCGGAGGGAGGGAGTCGAACCCCCTTATGCCGGTATCTGCGCATTCACAGACAACGAATGTCTCATCATACCGACTGCAGCCGGCCACCTAGCCGTTTGGTTACCTCCGCGTTTCCCTCACTTGCAATAAATAAATTAGGGTTAGATTATTAAAATTAATATTTCAATTTAGTAGGCCTTAGCAAAATAAACAATCGTTTTTAACAGAACCTTGTTGTTTTTCAAATTTTTTAATCTCTTCTGAAACATAATCGATAATTTTTTGAGGTGTCATTTGCGCAAAATCTGCCTTAATTGGGATATGAAACCCATGCAGACCATATGGGAGAGCACCCGATAGTGCGAAATCTATATCCTCGGTTAAAAATACAATTTCATTTTCGGGATATGTAAAATACATTCCAAATATATCAATGAGTTTTTTATCGGGCAGCTCCTCTGGTTCTATCGGATTAGGGACCCCCTCACCATAAACATAGTCATTGTATAGTTCCGTGACTTTATCCCTCACAATTTTCTCAACAGCATGTATGTAATCGGTTTTTTTACTTGTAACGGCTTCCATAATCATAATAAAGAATTGAAAGAAAGTTTTAAGAAATTTGTTTGTTCCAATTCAGTACGCTTTAGCAAAATAAACAACAGTTTTTGTTTGCTTCCCGCAATCCACGCACTTACCTTCCTTCTTCGCGGATTCGGTTTCTATGCACCTGATCGTGGCTCCTGTCTTCTCCTTTACTTTCTCCTCGCACTTCTCATTCCCGCACCAGTACGCCCTCACCATATTCCCGCTTTTTATGAGCTTTTCCAGTTCCCTGAAATTTTTCGCGTCTTTTGTGTTCATGGACAGGAAACTTTTCGCTTTTCTGTAAAGGTTTTCCTGAATGGTTTCGAGGGTTTTTTCGAGGTGCTTTGTCATGTCCCTTTCCTTAACAGGCTTCTTCTCCCCAGTATCCCTTCTCACGAGCACGACCTGTTTCTTTTTGATATCCCTCGGACCGATTTCCAGGCGGACAGGGACCCCTTTCAGTTCCCACTCGTTGAACTTCCACCCGGGGGAATACGCATCCCTGTCATCTAAATGAACATCGAACCTGTTTTCAAGTTTCCCCCTGAGTTTTTTACTCTCCTTCAGAACCTTGGATTTTGTTTTATTGTCGTAAATCGGGACGATTACGGCCTGTATGGGCGCGATATTCGGCGGCAAAACAAGACCCTTATCATCCCCGTGAACCATTGTCAACGCTCCTATAGTCCTGGTTGACAGTCCCCAGGATGTCTGCCATACCTCCTTTTCCTCCCCGTCTTTGTCGCGGAATTTTATGTCAAAAACCTTTGCGAAATGCTGCCCTAAATTATGGGAAGTGCACATCTGCAACCCCTTCCCGTCCGGCATGAGCGCCTCCAACGCGATCGTGTACATCGCTCCTGCGAACGTTTCACTTTTGGATTTCCTCCCCGTCACAACCGGAATCGCTAGCTGGGTTTCAATAAGTTCTTTGTACTGGTTAACCCTTAGCAAGACCTCCTCCTCACATTCCTTTAGGGTGGCATGAGCCGTGTGACCCTCCTGCCATAGGAATTCGCGGGTCCGCAAGAAAAGCCTTGTTGCCTTTACTTCCCAGCGGACGATGTTGTTCCACTGGTTAATTCTCAGTGGAAGGTCTCTCCATGAACGGATCCACTTTGAATACGCATCATACATTATGGTTTCGGACGTGGGGCGTAACGCATACCTTTCCTCACTCTCGTCAGTTTTCTCTATCCATGCAACCTCAGGTACGAATCCCTCGAAGTGTTCTTCTTCCTTCCTCAGGAACCTTTCAGGGATGAACATGGGGAAGTACGCGTTCTCCACGCCTGTCTTTTTCAGTTCCCTGTCGAACCATTTCTGTATCTTCTCCCAAATCGCAAAACCGTACGGTTTTATGATCATACACCCGCTTATCGGGGCGTAGTCAGCGAGACCTGCCTTCTGGACGACCTGGTTGTACCACTCTGAGAAATTCTTGGATCTCGAAACCTTCAATCCCACCGCTTCCACTTTTTCTGACTTTTTCTTGCCCATAACACCACTATATTTAATTTTATGTGTAGAGTTTAGTAAAATATATTTTAAATAACGAACCCAATTATTAATAAAGGAGGGTTTTAAATGGAATTCAAATTCTCGGTTTTATTCGGGATTATTCTGGCGATAATAGTGCTTGCAGTTGCAAACGGGGTTTACATTGTTGATACTACCTACGTGAGTCCGGCAGCGATAGTAACGATAATAATCTTCACCCTGATATTCACGAAGCTTTACCTCGGTAAGGTCAGCGTGAATTTAGGAGGGATGGTTACAGTGAGCATCCTTTGGGTGATCATAGTTGCGGTCATAGAGGCAATAGTGGCATTCGCTATGGGCTTGGATATCACAACATACTTTTCAAACTACATGATCTACGTCGGGTACGTCCTATTGATAGTATTCGCAATAATAGGGCACAAATTGTTCAGTGGCAAGGGAGCAGCACCAGCAGCAGCACCAGAAGCAGCACCGGCAGAAGCTCCGGCAGAAAAGCCAGAAGCAGCACCAGCAGAAACACCGCCAGCATAAACCCCCTTTCCTTTTATTTTGCCAAGATGTAGAATAAGGTTTAAATATCCATACCTATAAAATATATATGCTTCACAGCGAAGAGTTGCGTCATTAAAGTGCTCTTTCTGTGAATGCCATAAAGATGTGAGCTTAATTTCCCTAACTATGGTTAAGTTTGAAGTAGGAGATTGTGAGAACTAAGCGAGATAAAAGGAGTTAACCCGCTAATTCTAATTCCGGTTGATCCTGCCGGAGGTCACTGCTATTCGGATCTGGCTAAGCCATGCAAGTTATGGGTTAAACCATAGCGAAAAGCTCAGTAACACGTAGTTAACCTGCCCTTAGGTTTGGTATAAGCTCGGGAAACTGAGGATAACATCGAATAGGCAATAGAATCTGGAATGGTCTATTGCTGAACTAAGGATGGGACTGCGGCAGATTAGTTTGTTGCCAGGCTAAAATCCTGACAAGGCGATAATCTGTACGGGCCTTGAGAGAGGAAACCCGGAGATGGATTCTGAGACAAGAATCCAGGTCCTACGGGACGCAGCAGGCGCGAAACTTTCCCAATGCGCGCAAGCGTGAGGAAGAGATCTGGAGTGCTTCCTCTTCGGAGGGGGCTTTTGTCAAATCTAAACAGTTTGGCGAATAAGGGGTGGGTAAGACGGGTGCCAGCCGCCGCGGTAATACCCGCGCCCCAAGTGGTGGCCACGATTATTGGGCTTAAAGCGTTCGTAGCCGGTTTTGCAAGTCCCTGGTGAAATCGATTAGTAAACTAATCGGCTTGCTGGGGATACTGTGGAACTTGAGACCGGGAGAGGTCAAGGGTACTCTAGGGGTAAGGGTAAAATCTTATAATCCTTAGAGGACCACCTGTGGCGAAGGCGTTTGACTAGAACGGATCTGACGGTGAGGGACGAAAGCTAGGGGAGCGACCCGGATTAGATAGACCCTTTTGCAGCAGCAAAAGCTTGCACAAAAGCGTCTACGGAAAAATGCAAAGGGGCCCTAAATACCCGGTTAGTCCTAGCTGTAAACAATGCCCACTAGACATTGGTGATCTTACGTGGGTTTCCAGTGTCGTAGGGAAACCGTTAAGTGGGCCGCCTGGGGAGTACGTTCGCAAGGATGAAACTTAAGGGAATTGGCGGGGGAGCACACAAGGGGTGGAGGCTGCGGTTCAATTCGACTCAACGCGGGGAACCTTACCAGAGGCGACAGCAGAATGAAGGTCAGGCTCAAGGTCTTACCAGACAAGCTGAGAAGTAGTGCATGGCCGTCGTCAGTTCGTGCTGTGAAGTGTCGTCTTAAGTGACGTAACGAACAAGACCCATGCCCCATGTTGCTAATCAATTCAATTGATGCACTCATGGGGGACCGCTGGCGATAAGCCAGAGGAAGGTGTGGTCGACGGCAGGTCCGTATGCCCTGAATCCTCTGGGTTACACGCGGCCTACAATGGATGGGACAATGGGACGCGACACCGAAAGGTGAAGCTAATCCCCAAACCCATTCTCGGTCCGAATCGAGGGCTGCAACTCGCCCTCGTGAAGCCGAAATCCCTAGTAGTCGCTGGTTAGCATCCAGCGGCGAATACGTTCCTGCTCCTTGCACACACTGCCCGTCAAGCCATCCGAGTGGAGTTTTGGCGAGGTTTCTCCTTCGGGAGAGATCGAACCAAGACTTTGCAAGGAGGGCTAAGTCGTAAAGTGATGAGATGGGCAATTTGAGAAATTCCTAAAGGAATTTTGATGACAGCTAATTTGTGCAAATCGCAAAATTAGTTTAGACTATCATCTCATTGCTCGATAAACAAGGTAACCGTACGGGAACGTGCGGTTGGATCACCTCCTTATATATATCTCGCTTTCTCAAAACAGTCTCCTACACATATATTTCCGGCAGCCGCAGCTTGCACAAAGAGCGGTGGGCCAGAAAGTTAACAATGGGCCGATAGATCAGCGGTAGATCGCTGCCCTTGCAAGGCAGAGGCCGTGGGTTCGAAGATGCCTTCGGTATTTGGCCCGGGGGCAGCAGAAAATCCCACTCGGTCCATAAATTTAAAAATATTTAAATACACGAAAACAATATAATAGTTGCTGATAATCAAAGGCTATCCAAAGCTGTTCAGAGTCGTGTCTTGCCTGGTGACAGAGGGCAAAGGCGTGCAGTCGGAGGATCGCGTACGCGAGTATGTCTATCTGTTTCTCTGAGCAAGCTATTGGTATCATGCTGAACCGTTCACAATGGTATGATGCTCGTTAGCTTTTAACGGGTTGATTTGAAGGGAATGATGAATTATTTTGACAATCACCTGAGGGATTTCGAAATCTCTATGAAGAGGTGAACACCAAAAGAGTTCCTTGATGATAAGCATAGGCGAGTTGTCCTGACTAGAAGGATCTGCGACGTTGCATGGTGGATAGCTTGGCTCGGGAGCCGAAGAAGGACGTGGCAAGCTGCGATATGCCCGGGGTAGGCGCAAGCAGCCCTTGAACCCGGGATTTCCGAATGAGACTTCTTGGCTTCGGTCGTTCCGATATGGAACGGGGACGCCCTGAATTGAAACATCTTAGTAGGGGCAGGAAAAGAAAGCAATTGCGATTCCCTTAGTAGAGGCGATTGAAAAGGGAAAAGGACAAACCGAACCTTTTAGAGAGATCTAAAGGGGATGTGGGGTTCGGACCCGTGCTCAGCCTAACTTCTCAATCCGAAGTGATCTGGAAAGATCCGCCATAGAGAGTGATAGCCTCTTAGGAGAACAGAAGAAGGTTGATAGCGGGTATCCAGAGTACCAATGGTTGAATATCCATTGGGAATATGGGAGCCAGTAACTCCTAATCCTAAATACATCTCGAGTCCGATAGCGCACTAGTACGGTGACGGAAAAATGAAAAGCATCCTTAACCGGAGATGAAAAGAACTTGAAACCATGTAACTATAGGTAGGCATTGCTCTTGCTTGCAGGAGTGGTGTCGCCCGTTTGGAAACACGCGGCAAGGAGTTTATCTCTGTGGCGAGGCTAACGCAAGGAAGCCTAAGCGAAAGCAAGACCTGCGCAAGTTTGAGGCAGGCGGGTGTGAAAGCGCCTACAGTCACAGGGTTAAGACCTGAAGCTGGACGATCTAGCCCTTGGCAGGGTGAAGTCTGGCGAAAGCCAGATGGAGGCCCGTTAGAGTTGCTGAGATTCAAATCGCTCTCGTGACCTGGGGCTAGGAGTGAAAAGCTAATCGAGTTCAGCAATAGCTGGTTCCTCTCTAAATGTATCTGAGTACAGCCTGGCCGGAGGTAGATAGTAGGGTATAGATACTGATTGGATAACCAAGGGGAGAAATCCCCAGTTACCCTGTCAAACTCGGAATCTACTATCACCGTAGAAGGCCGGAGTGGGGGTGCCGGGGTAAGCTCGGTATCCGAAAGGGAAAGAACCCAGCCTAAGGTTAAGGTCCCCAAATTCAGGCTAATTGAAGAAAAGTGTCCTCAACCATAGACAATAGGGAGGTTGGCTCAGAAGCAGCCACCCTTCAAAGAGTGCGTAATAGCTCACCTATCTAGGTTGATGGCCTTGAAAATGGACGGGACTAAGCCTGATACCGATACCTTAGATTTCGAAAGAAATAGCGTTGAGAGGTGTCCTGCTAGGGCAGAAGTCTGGGCGTAAGCCTGGGTGGACCTGGCAGGAATAAGAATCTTGCCGATAGTAGCAGCACTAGTGGAGTGAGAATCTCCACCACCTGAAGGGCTAGGGTTCCTCAGCAATGATTATCAGCTGAGGGTTAGTCGGTCCTAAGGCAAGTCCTAACTGGAACTTGTCGAAAGGGAAGCGGGTTAATATTCCTGCACCATGGAAGTACTTGCGGCGACGCAAGTCCGATTCCTAACGTTTCGGGATAGACCGACCATCTAGGTGGTTAACTGGTTAAACCTGTGGAGTACCGTAATGGTGAGAAGCAGGTGAATCCAGAAATAGCGGGCGTATGCCTGTTCGGTTTAATCCTGGAACCCGTGAAAAGGGAATGGGAATGAATCTTCCATGTCCGTACCGAGAACCGTTACTGGTGCCCCTCGCTGAGAAGGTGAAGGTGTGTTAGGAGAAGTCAGGTTAAGGAATTCGGCAAATTTGCCCTGTATCTTTGGTATAAGGGGTGCCTACTGCTCTAGCTAAGCTAGGACCAGTAGGTCGCAGTGACAAAGGGGGTCCGACTGTTTAACAAAAACGTAGGGGGCTGCTAGTCCGAAAGGATTTGTATAGCTCCTGAGGCCTGCCCAGTGCGAGTGTGTTAAGCTTGTGAATAGCGAGTGAAGCCCTCGTAAACGGCGGCGGTAACTCTGACCGTCTTAAGGTAGCGTAATCCCTTGCCGATTAATTGTCGGCCTGCATGAAAGGTTTAACGAGATCCCCGCTGTCTTAACCTGACACCTAGTGAAATTAATGTCCGGCGAATATTCCGGAGTCCTTCAGCGGGACGAGAAGACCCCGTAGAGCTTTACTGCAGTCTGTTGTTGCGGTATGTTGACGGTTGCATAGTGTAGTTGGGAGCATCGCACCCAAGTCTTCGGGTTTGGGGAAGGCGTCAATGTAACACCAGCCTACTGTTAATATATCGCTTACCTCTAGGGGAACATCAGCAGATAGGCAGTTTGGCTGGGGCGGTACGCCTCTGACAAGTGATCAGAGGCGCCCTAAGGTCGGCTCATTCCGGTCAGAAATCGGAATTAGAGTGCAAGGGCAAAAGCCGGCCTGATAGGATTCTACAAAGTAAGGAATCCTAACGCGAAAGCGCGGCCTAGCGATCCGCTGTGTCTCCATTAGCTGGGAGCCAGCTCTGACAGAAAAGTTACCTCGGGGATAATGGAGTCGTGACGCATGAGAGTCCATATCGACTGCGTTCGTTGCTTCTCCGCCGTCGGCTCGGCTCTTCCTGGACGTGCAGCAGCGTCCAAGGGTGGGGGTGTTCACCCATCAAAGAGCCACGTTAGCTGGGTTAAGTACGGTGCGAGCCAGTACGGTCTATATCTGCTGAAGGTGTCAGTTACCTGAGGGGAAAAAGCACTCAGTACGAAAGGAACAGTGTGTTGTGGCCTCTGGTGTACCGGTTGCGTAAACATTGCCGGGTAGCTACGCCATTGAGGATAAGGGCTGAAAGCATCTAAGCCCGAAGCCTCTCCTGAAAATAGGTAACCGTCCAGCAAACTGATACGCGAGTATCGGCGCGCTGGGGAAGGTCTTGTAGACGACAAGGTTGATGGAAACGGGGTGTAAGTACCAAGCTTCGGCGAGGTATTCAGCCCACGTTACCCAATCCCCTGACAGATCCTAGTTAAAAGGACAACTCGCCAACCACTTTTTTTACGATAGCTTCCGCTTTTTCAAGAAATCGGTTGACCAAAGAAACAGGATTAGCCCAAGCTATATTTCTCAAAATGTATTTCCCCCCATGGAAATACTTAAAAAACCTATTTCCAACTCTTAATTGAGGGTTCCAGGGTCTGGCCGAAAGGTAAGGCTGGTAAGCTCCAAGAATCAGGACAGTAACTTTCGTTCAGTCCTGGTCAAAAGGCCTTGGTGCTTGTTTTTATTTTTTAACAATTTAGTTGGAATTATATAGATGAGCTGGATATATTTCGTTATTCTCGCCACTTTCATGTGGGGCATTACAAACGTAATGGACAAGTATCTTCTCGACAAGAGGATTAAAAGCCCCATGATAGTGTTTATATTTCTGAGAATGATTTCAATAATCCCCATAATTATTTTGATTCCTCTTTTAAACATAGGAATTCCGAATCTTTATTTCCTTCCCTTCATATTCGTGAGCGCGGTATTGATGGCTTTGGGGATAATAATCTATTACAAAATCGTAGAGATTGAGGAGATATCAGTATCCATCCCTTTGTTTCAGTTCATTCCCATATTCACGCTGTTCATTGCATTTTTTACACTGGGGGAGAGGTTGACGGCAATTGATTACCTGGGTTTCCTGATACTGATTATCGGAGGCTTTGTAATATCAATTAAAAGGGCTTCCGGATTGTTCAGAATTGGCAGAGTCATTTGGTTTGTGATACTTGCCAGCCTGATGTTTTCGACGTCTTATGTAATTGCAAAATTTGTTCTGAACTACGTCAATTACTGGGAAACCATCATATGGATATGGATCTTTGTGATATTTGCAACGATGCCGATCTTATTTTCAGG
>JAZGEG010000094.1:0-5591 GCA_036478655.1 Candidatus Aenigmatarchaeota archaeon
TTACTGCATAGATTCAAAAACAGGAAAGGAAATCTGGAGGTTCCGAACAGGAGACAGGATATTCGGTTCTTCCCCTCTAGTTATTGATAACAAAGTGATATTCACTTCAAAGGATTTCTACGTTTACTGTCTGGATTGTGAGAAGGGCGAGATGTTATGGGCTTTCCGAACAGGTGGTTGGACAGCATCCACCCCCACCTTTGCTGAAAACAAGGTTTTTGTAGGCTCTTCTGACGGGAATTTATATTGCCTTGGCCCTGAAACAGGGAAAGAGATATGGCGTTTCAAAACCTCAGGAAACATATTCTCCCAGAACAGATTCGCTGTGAGTGACGGCGTAATATACATAAACTCTGACGATTCCAACGTGTATGGGGTTGGGATTTCAGATGGGAAAGAAAGGTTCAGGTTCAGGACCGGAGGATTCGTAAACGTCGTTCCTGTAGTTCACGAAAATGTAATTTACGTACATCCCAATGACAGACATTTTTACGCAGTTGACCTCAAATCAGGGAGAGAGTTGTGGAGGTTCGAAACCGGTCACGATGAGGGAGGGAGCGAACCAACGATTTTCGGGGACAGGCTAGTTTTCGGATCCACTGACGAAAATCTTTACTGTCTTAATCTTAAAGGTGAAGAGATATGGCGTTTCAAAACAGGCGGAAAGATATGGAGCAAGCCACTCGTAGTTAATAATAGTATTTATTTCGGTTGTTACGACTGCCATTTATATTGCTTGACTCTCGAAGGCAAGCTCCTCTGGAGGTTCCGAACCTCAACTCTGACACAGACCAAATATTATTACGAACAGGAAACACTCCTCGAGTTCAAACCTCCTGAAGTTGAGGAAACCAAAAAAGACGAAAAAGACAGGTACGAAGTCAAAACAGAAGTAATACACGGCGACACTTACAAAGCAAAGAGCGAATACCAGATGGATGTTCAATACCAATCGGGCGGAGGGGAGTATAAATGAGCGTGCAGTTCGAGAAGGATTTCGACATGGAGATGACAGACCTCGCAAAGAAGAAAAAGGGCAAGAGATACAGCATTTTATGGACACACCAAGCCGGTGGCGGGAGTATCGCCCAGATACCTTTAATCCATAATGATGTGATCTATTTCGGGTGCGCCGATTTCTACGTTTACGCTGTTTCCCTCCGGGGGAAAGAAATCTGGAAATTCAAAACTAACGGCTGCGTTCCGAACTCAACCCCGGCGATAAAAGAAAATGTCATTTACACCGGCTCGTATGACGGGTACATGTATGCACTAAACGCAAAAACAGGAAAGCTTGTGTGGAAATTCAAAACAGGGGACAAAATCTGTTTCCCGGCAACAATCCATAAAAACGTAATATATTTCGGTTCAAGAGACGGTTTCGTTTACGCTGTGGACACTGAAGGAAAAGAGCTCTGGAGGTTCAAGACTGGAGATTTCGTTATCTCCACCCCAACTGTTCACAAAGACAAGATTTTTGTGGGCTCTTACGATTGTAACCTTTACACATTAAGCCTTGAAGGGAAAGAACTCTGGAGGTTCAAAACAGGAGGAGTCATAATAAACAACAACCCCTTCACGATAGACAAAGATATCATTTACTTCGGTTCAACCGACAGCAACATTTACGCGGTTAACACAGAAACTGGGAAAGAAATATGGAGGTTTAAATCAAGCAACGGAATCAATAATTCACTCGGTTTGCACAAAGGAAGGCTGTACTTCGGGGTGGAATGGGACGGTAATTATTATTGCATTGATCTGAATGGAAAAGAAGTATGGAGATTCAGGACTGGCGGTGGTATAGGAACCAATCACAACCTAATTCACAAGAACACGGTTTACCTTGGTTGCGAAGACGGGAATTTATATGCGATTGATATACGCACGGGCAAGGAAAAATGGCGATTTAAAACATTCGGGCCTACATGGGCAGGCTGTACTATATACAAAGGTGTTATCTACCTTGGCTCCTGGGATTGTCACCTGTACACGATAGACCCGGAGAGGGGGAAGGAAATCTGGCGTTTCGAGACTTCCACGCTAAACCAAACAGTTGAAATCCTTGAAGAAGAGGTTCCAATAGAATTAGCGGAGAAGAAAGAAAAAGAAGAGATAATAGAAACAGATAAATACACTATTAAGAAAACAACCGAGTTCTCCGATGACGTTTACATCACTAGAAGTGAGTATACGTTTAAATCTGAATACGAAAAGAAGGAAAAACATTACGAATAAAATCTTTCGCCCCACAAATTCATCACGGTTTCGCGTTTCTCCAGAGAAACCTGAAATACTTCCTGTAATCATTCGCAACCTTCATGTTCTTTGTCATGAACACGATCTGGTCGTCCCACAGGACCTGCGCCACGTAATCCCCGAACACCCAGATCACCATAGGACTCGAGAATTCCTTCGGAAGGTAGCGTACTTTCAGTTTTTTGAGTTTGCTGAATGGTGTTCCCCTCGTCTTCTCTATTGCTAGATGGTGCCTGGTTATTCCAGCTTCCGCCCTTCTCTGTTCAAAATCAGGGAAGTAATCCGAATGCGTAAAAGGCAGCCAGCCGTTCGCCCCTATAAGGTACACATCCTTCCCTGTCCTCAGGACCTCCTCGCACATCTCCACTATACCTTCTTTGCCTTTTAGTGTGTAGGTGTATTGGTTCCAGAACGTCTCGAAATACGAACGAAAAGAATCTGCGACCTCCTGGCTTGTTATTTCTATGACTATAGGATTCTCTTTCGCAATTCCTATCACAGTCACATCTTTATACCCCAAAAACCACGCAGGAGTTTTCAGACCTGGCGGCATGTATCTGGCATCACAACCCCTGTGGCTGTTCCTGTTTTTAAGAACTTCCGGATCAGTATCCCGATTGAAAAGAAGCTTGCACCTTATCCCTGCTCTTATCCTTCGAAGGTGATCCCTCTTCCAGTACCTGTGGTGTCTCTCCGGCTGGTATGCTGGAACCCCTAGATAGAAATATTCCTCCCCCCCTTTCAATTTCAAATAAGTGTGTTCATGCGCTGTTATCATCCCCTTAAGGCCCTGGTAAACCGTGACATTCTGTATTTTCCCAGCAAGTTTCTGGAGACCTTCAAATTGGGGCAAGACCCTCTCGAGGTCTTTCTTAAGTTTTTCCAAGCTCTCCTCCTTCTCGCTCAAATAATCTTTTATCTTCTGGGGTTCAGCCGCTTGGAAATAGATCACCCCTCCTTTTTCGACATGGCTCGCCAGCCCTTTCTTCTCGAGCTTGTCAAGGATCATGTAAACCTTGGATCTCGATACCCCTGATTCCTTCGCTATCGGTCCTGTGGAAGAAGAGCCTATCCTTAAAAGAGCGAGGTAAACCTTTATCTCCCCATTTGTGAGTCCTATCCCCTCCAGAATCTTCGTGTCCATAACATGTTATTGGAAAAAATATTTAAAAATGTATCCCCCTAGGGGGAACACAATATTTATATGTCCAGATTCCAATAGCTTTATAGAAATAACTACTGTAAAGTAAATATAAGTGATGAAAATGGAGTTGCTGAATAAAAGGGAATTGAAGAAAGTTTGTAGGGATCTGGGCGTGAGCGGAAAAGAATTCAAAAGAGCTCACAAAGAGGTTTATTCAGACCAAAATCCAACCAATGGGATGGGTAAATATGCAGCAGTGGGAACACTTGCTGGCGTATCCATGATCCCGAGTTTGATGTTAGCTGATAGTCCACCTGCCGAGGTCGAAAAGGCTAAGGAAGAGAAAAATGAAAGTTTATTTAAACTTGGCGATAATAGGGCGGATTTTTCTTTGGTTAAGGGTAAACCTTATGTTCATGGGCAGAACGATCTTAATCTTTACGTAGGAAAAGGAAAGAAAAAAATAGCTAGAATAAATGACTGGTTGGATGGCGGTCTTATTGGCGGAAAGAAGGGTAAAGAGAAAGTTACAAAATTATACAACGAACTCAAAATTTATTTCGCTCCAGGACTTCCGATTCAGCCAGTTGTCGGAGCAGACTTGGAAAAAGGACAGAAGGCAATTTACAGAGGTGGGATTGCAACAAAAATGATGGAGGTAATTAAGGGTTTAAAGGCAGGTATTGAATACTACCCCTTTTCAAATAATGAGGAAGATCTTGTATGGATAAAAACAGGCATCGATCTCGGTAAAGGATGGAATCTTTTTGGGATGACTAGAAGGCTTTACGATAAAAGCGATGGAAAGGAAGCAAAAAAGTTAAAAAAAGTTTACAGGTTTAGGGTTTCCAAGGACATAGGTAATGGATTTCAGATCGCATTCAATTACTGGAGTTTGCCAAAGAATAAGAAGGGCAAATACATGATAGGTCTTGCAAAAAGATACTGATCTTACTTCAAGAACAAAATTTCAGCCATAAGTCGTTATATTCACAACGAGTTTAATTTAAAAATAAAATCCCGATGTCTTTAAACAAGGAATGGTGTTGATTATGGATTTCAAGAAAGATGAACTTTTCATGAGTACGCTCAGTCCTGAAATGGGCTTCGAGCTCGGGGATTTCGCGAAGAAAAAGCACGGGAAAGCAATCAAAACTTGGTACTACAAAGGAGAAGGGGGGAACATAGACGCGAGCGTGAAAATATTCAATGGAAAGGTTTTTGTGGCCTCAGTTGACATGAGACTTTACAAAATCGATCCGGAAACAGGAAAGAAGATATGGGACTTCAAGGCAGGCGGGATATTCGCAACAGGTACCGCTGAAGTTCGTGATTCAATGGTATTCGTAGGAAACTGTGATCATAATTTTTATTGTATAGATGAAGAAACAGGCAAAGAGGTTTGGAGGTTCAGGACCGGTGATATGTTGTATGCATCCCCTCTAGTTGTGAATGGAATGGTAGTTTTCACATCCAAGGATTTCTTCGTTTACGCTCTGGATGTCAAAAATGGGAATATGCTCTGGTCTTTCAGGACAGGGGGCTGGACAGGTTTCACGCCTGTCACGGACGGAGAGAGTATATTCGTTGGGTCTTCTGACGGTTATCTTTACTGTTTAAGCTACGAGGGGAAAGAGAAGTGGCGCTTCAATGCAAACGGCAACATATTCACAAAGGATGATGTCCCGATAGTAAACGGGGTAATATACTTCGGTTCCGATGATGGAAACATATACGGACTTGACGTTAAAACCGGAAAAGAGGCATGGAGATTCAAAACTGGCGGTGTTATAAACAGGCCCCCGGAGATAAAAGACGGATGGATGTACATACTCTCGCACGATGGATACTTCTACTGCATAGATATTGAATCTTGCCGTGCACTCTGGAGGTTCAGAACATCGTCAGATGAAGGAGGAACGAAAGCAATTGTCTTGGAAGACAGGATAATCTTCGCTTCTGCAGACTACAACATGTACTGTCTCGACAAGAAGGGAAAACTGTTGTGGAAATTCAGGACAGGTGGCCACATATGGAGCACCCCAGCCTTTTACATAGGGAGGATATATTTAGGCTCTTATGATTGCCGTCTTTACTGCCTGGGCAAAGATGGCAAAGTTCTCTGGAGATTCAAAACCTCTAATCTAAATCAAGCGATATGCGTCATTGAATACGAGACGGCGATGGA
>JAZGEG010000095.1:0-10976 GCA_036478655.1 Candidatus Aenigmatarchaeota archaeon
GACATCGCACCCTTTCAATTCCTTCGCCAGTTCCGGGTCTATCTCTATCCTTCCCATGGGAGTTTCCCATTTCCCTGATCCCATTATTGAGAATTCATGCCCCATCATGTTGTGGTTCGGGCCGAGAATCACGAAACTCTTGGCAGGTCTCAGCGAATTGACCGCGTGGGCGGCGGTCTTCCCGGAATATTCATAGCCCGCATGGGGGGAAACCGCACAGACAAAGTTTCCCTTTTCTGTGTTTTCAAAGAGTTTGGAAAGCATTCGCTCGAGCGAATTCCTGCTGAACGGATAAAACATCCCTGCCACAACGGGTCTCCTTGTCATACTTCTAATTTGGATCCGGTTTTAAAAAATTTTCTTGGGGAATCTAGATATAAGAAATCTCGAGCCGTTTTATCACGTGTTTCAAAGGATCCAGGAAATAGAAATCGAAGTCGCACGTCAGGTCGCTCCTCACCTTGTAGTCTTTTTTGGATACACTTATCCTGAACTCGACCGTCTTCCCCTTTACAAGCTCAATGACTTCTATTCCGGTCTTCAGCTCTTTCGAATAAAATGATGTGTAAATCGTATAGTCATCATTATCGAATTTGCTTTCATACCCGAACTCAGGGTATCCCTCAACAACCTCAATCCTGTCGACACCTATACTGTCTATTTTATGACCCGTTTTCGAGTCCGTGCAATTATATGTAGTGCGTATGTTTCTGATTCTGGAGTCACTGGCGGTTATGTTAAAGTAGAAATCCGGTTTTTTATCCGTTTCGTTGCTTCCCGTGTGTATGAACACGAAAGTATCGCCGTCCATGTAATCAGGACCGCTGTACTGGTGGTAGAAGTCAATCATGTCTATCACCACGCAATCCTCCGGGCATTCGTTAGCGAGATCTTCGCTTTCCTCGCACACCCCGTTCCCGCAGCACAGCGCTATTTCATCGTGACTGCATTCAAAATTCGTCTGCAAAGAACAGTAATCCCTCGTGCACGGATTGTCATCATCGCATGATTCAGGGCATTCCTTTTCATCTATATCGCACACCCCGTTATCATCCATATCAAAGCAGCATCTATTGTCTATTGACTTTTCCGGGTCTATGCACGTGGGCCCTTCCTCTTCAAATGTTACACACCCAGCAATCAGAATTACAGAAATCACAGCAAGGGGTAAAAATTTCCTCATACTTTAAATTATCGTTCTTGGTTAATAAAAAAATTTGTTTACATTTTCTCTAAAGCCTCTATCCCGAGCAGGTTCAAGGCGTTCTTCAAAACAATGGATACCGCCTTTACAAGGGCGAGCCTCGACGACCGCATCTCCCCCTTCGCCTTCAGAACAGGCAGGAACTGGTAGAACTCGTTGAATTTTGTCGAAATTTCGTAACAGAAGTTCGCGATGTAATGCGGTCTCATGTCCTCCCCGGATTTCCTCACAGCATTCTGGAATTCGGACACCATTTGAAGGAGGTGTCTTTCATGCGGTTCTTTCAGCAGGGACATGTCAAACCTCTTCGGGAATTCCTTCGCCTTCCTGAGAATTGAGCAGGCCCGGGCATGTGTGTATTGTAAATACGGGGCGGCGTTGCCCTCAAAATCCAATGCCTTTTTCCAGTCGAATATTATGGTTTTGCTTGGGGACATCTTTATCATATCGTATTTAAGAGAAGCAAGCGCGATGTCTTTCGAAATTTCCTCCAATTTTTTACTCTCCATTTTTGGATTCCTTTTCTTCGTCTCCTCTTTTGCATGCTTTACAATCTCGTTCAAAACATCCTCGTAAAGTATTACCTCACCCTCCCTTGACGCCATCTTGCCTGTCGGGAGGTTAACGAGCTCGTAACAGAGATGATAACTCTTCTTCGCCAGCGGAGACTTCATGAGTTCGAAAGTTTCGAAAAGCTGCTGGAAATGAAGTTTTTGTTCCGAGCCAACCACATGAACAGATTTGTCGATTTTGTATTCCTTGGATTTCAGCTTGGCTAGACCGAGGTCCTTGCCGGGATACAGAGGAATCCCATCCGATTTTACAAGAAGGAAAACATCCAGTCCGTGTTTCTTCAAATCAATCATTATCGCTCCTTCGCTCTTCTTCGCAATCCCTTTCTTGAGCAGTTCCTTTGAGATTTTAGTCCCTGGCTTCTCGACCTCGCTCTCGAAGTACAGCCTGTCGAACTTTATACCGAAACTCTTGTATATCTTGTCAAAATAATCAAGGCTCCACTTCCTCGTTTCCTTCCATGTTTTTGCTAATTTAGGATCTCCTGCGTATATCTTTTTGTTAACCTCATCCACTTCCTTCGAATATTCCTCGTTTTCCTTCATTTTTTTGCTCGCTTCCGCGTAAACCTTTCCCAGCCATTTCCCTTTGTCCTCCATAGGCTCTTTCCCCTTATGAAGCTTGAGGAAACCCCATATGCACCTCGCCACGTGCGGCCCTATGTCCCCCTGGTAATTTGTTCTGATCGCATTATACCCTGAGAATTCAATTATCCTTGAGAGCGATTCGCCCAGGCAGGCGGTTCGTATGTGTCCTATATGAACAGCCTTGTGCGTGTTGAAGTGGCAATACTCAACCATCACGTTTTCGTTTTTCTTTTCTCCCCTCCCGAACTTCTCCTTTTCCTTCAAAGCTCTTTCTACAATCCCCTGCCCTATCCTGTCCCAGTTTGCGAAGAAGTTGAGGTACGCTCCCTTCGGCTCAATCCTGCCCATAAGGCCTGAAGGTTTTATTTTCTTGGAAAGGTCTTTCGCTATCTCGTTTGGATTCTTTTTCAGTTTCTTGGAGAGAATGAAACACGGGAAAGCGAGGTCCCCGAATTCAGGCTGCGGGGGCTTCTCGAGGATTACCTTGTCTTCTTTGGTCTTCGTTTCCTTCGCAATCCTCTCCCTTACATCGTTCCTGAATTCCTCGAATGGGTTCATAATTAATTATCAGCATTCCTTTATTTTAAACTTGCAACCCCCTCACTTCGTTTCATCCTCTATCCACTTCGTGTACTTTTTCGACCCTCCGATGATGGGTAGAGCGATGACCTCGGGGTTTTCGTACTGGTGTACCTGCTTGACCTTTTTTATGAGCTCTCTCAGAATCTTTTTCTTCGTCTTGACCAGAAGGAGGACCTCATCGCTTTCATGTTTCTTCCCGTTCCACCAGAAAAAGGATGTAAGGTTGGGAATGATGTTGACGCACACCGCTAACCTCCCATTAAGCAGAAGTTTTGCTATTTTTTTCCCTTCTTTCATGTCAGGGCATGTTATCAAAACAACGAGGTACATAATGTTACCCTATCACGGTCCCCACAAACTTTTTCCCGCATATCGCCTTTTTCATGTTGCTGAAATCCCTTCCGTTCAGCACGATTGTTTTGATCATGGTGTGCTCCAGTAGTCTCGCCGCCACGGGGTCCATTATGGTAAGAGGACCTGCCTTATGCTTTTTAACCATCACCATTTCGTGCAGTTCTTTGGGGCTTATTTTCCTCAGCATTTTAGCATTCTTGTGTTTTCCGGGGTCCTTGTCATAAATCCCCTTCACGTCAGTTCCTATTATTATCAGGTCCGCATTGGAGAATTCAGCCGCCGCTACGCTAACGGCATCTGTTGTCTGCCTTAAAACGGTCCCTCCCATGACAACCACTTTCCCGGATTTTATCGCTTCTTCCAGGCGCTCCTTGTTTTTCACGAGCCTGTTGTACGCGTGTTTTCCCAGGGCTGAAATCAGAACCATTGCGTTCATTCTCGTCCCCAGAATGCCTATGAAATCGAGCGTATCTTCGCCCGGCTTGAAAGACCTCGCAGTCTCTATATAACTCTTCGCTATCTTCCCTCCGCCCGTAACTACGATTATCCTGTGTTTTTTCCTCCTGAGGTCAATGATGAACTTCGAGAACTTCTTTATGTAATTCACATCAGGGACTCCCTCAGGGCAGAGAATCGATCCGCCAATGTCAAAGACTATCCTCATGCAAACACCTTGTATAATAATATATGTTTTTAGTATTATATTGTTCTATTTTTTTCGAAGACCGCGTATCTTTTTTCCAGAAGAGGTTAATGATCTGAAAACCCTTCCTTTGTGTTGTTTTTCGGAAATCCATTTCCTTTCTCTGTCTTTCAAAACGTTCGGGTTTTTGGGATCGAGGAGCACGACCTCGAACCATTCGTGTTGCCCATCGTCTCCGACATAATAAGAATTGAGAACCTCGAGATTCGGGAATTTCCTAGCTGCCTTCTCCTCCCCCATCAATTGCTTTGATTTGCCAGTAGGGAAGAACCTGCCCATTTTCTTGGGGACTCTTCCTCCCTTGAATTTCGGGCGCTTTCTTTTTCCTTTCCTAACGCGAACCCTTGCTATCACGAACCCCTGTTTTGCCTTGTAGCCGAGGGACCTCGCCCTGTCCGGCTTCGTAGGCCTCTCGATTTTCGTGACTACCCTTTCCTTCCTCCATACAATAAGCCTTTTCTTCTGCGTTTCCTTGGTGTTTTTAATCATCCTACCACTTACGAATGTGATATATAAACATGAAAAGATATAAAAAGTTATAGATTAAAATTAACTTATAAGGGGTGTAATACATGCATGCAGCAGTTAAAATTATAATAGGGCTGATCCTTATCCTCATTGGTTTGGGATTGTTCGTTGATTCAGTGTATCCGCTTTTAGGCACCACTTCGCTCGTACCCGGTATTGACTGGCTAGCTAATTTCATAGTAGTTCTGACAGGGGTGATACCGATATTGCTGATACTTCTGGGGCTGTTCGTAGTATGGCTTGAGGCGGACGAGCTGAAAACGGCAAAGGAATTCGAGGAACCGAAGGGAAAGAAGCCCGAAAAGAAGTGAGGGATTGCAAATCGGTTTTTGGAGTATCGAGTCTTTACTATATATTTTATCCTTTTTCCTTAGCCTTTTCCCGTTTCAGCAGGTTCTTGAGTTTTTTGTCTATCTCCTCGCTGTGTTCGATTTCAAGGGACTTCCTGTAGCTTTTCTCCGCCAGCCCGTAATCCTTTATTTTTTCGCTCGCCCTGCCGATAATGTTGTAACACCATTGCACAATGTACATGGAATTGGATTTGGAAAAGTATTTGATCGCTTTCATTGCGAAATTTATAGCGTTGTTGAAGTCATCAAAAACGAAAGAATGGTCAGCGGCGCATTTATAAGACCAGCCCGTTTTGAAATTATCCCCCAGTTTCATGCTGTATCTCGCTGCATCCATGGAGAAGTCCACGGCCCTCTTGTCCTTTATCGATCCCGCAAGCCTCGACATCTCCTGATACAGGGAAACAGCCTTTGAATAGTCTTCCTTATCGATCGCGCTCTTCGCTTTTATGGTCAGGTTTTCTATTTCCCTCTCTGCCTTCTTCCTCTCTTTCTCATCCGTTTTCGCCATAACCATAGAATATTTAACCTAATAATTCAAAAACCTTTGTTTTTAGAAAAATCACAATTCTCTCGCCATCAGGATGCTGTCTATGTATTTTCCGTAATGATTCGAAAATTTAGGGAGCAAACCTACCTCTTTGAACCCGCACTTCTCATAAACATGCAAAGCCGTTTTATTCTCCGCCGTCAAACCCAGCCAGACTATTTTTAACTTCATTTTCTCTTTTGCAAGTTTAATGGCCAAATTCGTCATATGTGCCCCGAGACCCATGCCCCTGAATCCTTTCTTAACGGCAATACCGAATTCAGCTGTGTGTTTATGTGCATCAAGCTCGTTCCTTTTCAGGGAGAAGCTCCCTACAGGTTTCCCGTTGAACTCCGCCAACACAAAGATCACATCGTTTTTCTTCATCTTTTTGATAGTATCCATCAAGAATTCCCTTTCCTCTTTTCTTGTGCATGGTTTTTGCATGCTGAGGTATGTTCTTTCTTTGATTATGGAATTTATGTAATTCAAAAGTATATCGAGATCGTCTTCTTTCGGGTATCTGAATATTATTTCCTTTTTTCCGAGTTTGAACTTTCCTATTACTTTCCCTGGCTTAAAAGACATTGCCCTTCACGCCCCCAGTTGTTCTCCCCATTCCTCGTACTTTTTGATGGTTTTCTCGTCCACTGTCTTCCTGACCTTGGAGAAGGCGCGGTCAAAATCCTCCTTTGTGAGCGATCGGTAATTCATCGCGTATTTTTCGATCTGGGCTGTCGTGAGCTCCTCGAGTTTCGGGTTCTGCTCCCTTACCATGAGCATTATCGCTTCCTTGCAGACGTTCGCTATATCCCTTCCCGAATACCCCTCGCCCATCTCAGCGAGCTTGTTTATCGTGATCCCATCTAGCGAAACCCCCTTCATGTGTATTTCAAAAATCTGTTTTCTGGCATCCGGATCCGGTAGGGGGACGTAGATCCTTCTCTGGAATCTCGAGACCATGGCATCGTCAAGATCCCACGGCTTGTTCGTGGCTGATATCATAATGACCTTTTCGCCGGCTTTCGTGGAGAAGCCCTCAATCTCCATGAGCAACTGCGAAACCACCCTTCTTGTGGATTCCTGGATGCCGGAATCCCTGCTTATCATAATGGAATCGAACTCGTCCATGAATATTATCGAGGGCTGGTTCTTCCGGGCTTTTTCGAACAGCATGCTCACTATTTTGGAGGACTCTCCGAAGAACTTGGAAAGGAGGGTGGATGTCCTCGCCTCGAAAAAGTTCGCCTGCAGGGTGTTGCTCGCTGCCTTCGCAAGCAAAGTCTTCCCTGTCCCGGGGGGGCCGTACAGCAACAAAGTTCGGGGGGCTTCCACGAACTCCGGCTTCTTTTCTATCATCGGTAGTATTATCGCCTCTTTCACTTCGCTCTTCACCTCTTTCAACCCTCCTACATCCTCCCACTTCACCGTGGGTTTTTCTGAGATAACCATGCTCTCTATTGCTCCGGGGGATTTAGCACGCGTGTACGGAGTGGTCGAACGGATGACGTTGCTCATTTCCTCGTACTGTGAGGCTGAGTTGAAAAAGGATTCTGAATATTCCCTGGGAGCGACATAAGCGAGCCTTCTGTAGATAGAAGCGGCCCTCTGGTAATGAACTACCGCCTGCTTGGATTTCCCCTCTGATTCGAGCTTTTTCGCGAGATCGATCTCATGCTGAAGTTGTTGCTTCAAAAGTGACTGCCTCAATTCTCCCATGGGGATCACCAAAAGAAAAAATCACTCTGTTTCATTCTCCTCGGATTCCTCTGTTATTTTCTTCGCCTTCTCCCCTGCCATCTTCAAAGCGGTTTCTTCGTCCACTTTTTCAAGATCGTTTATCGTGCTAATAAGCTCTTGTGACTCGTCATCCACCAGAACTTCTTCCTTTCCGAAGACCCTTTCCAGCTTCTCCTTAACCTTGTCTAACCTTCCCTCTTCCAGCGCTTCCTTCACGTCCTCGTCCGTTAGCACCTCGTTAAGCTTGTCCATGTCCGAGTTCAGGATATCTTTCGTGAGTTCTGATTCTTTCTCTGTCTTTTCTCGCTCTTTCATCGCCTCCACGAGCATGATGAGCTGGAGTTCGCGTATGAAATGCGAGGCCTCCATCTGTTTCGTTCGGGATTCAAGTCTCAAGGCCTTTATCTTTTGCACGTTCAGCATTTTCAGGGTTGTTGGCTGGCCTTTTGCCTCTAGCATTAGTTTCTGTATCTTTTCTGCTATGCCCTTCAAATCATCGGATATACTCTCTACTTCTTTCTCTATCCTTATTCTCTCCCTTAAAAGATCGTCCTCCTTTATCGAAAAGACGTCTTTTCCGAACTTTGACATAATGAATTTTTTAAGATCCATAAGCCTCACCTTTTACCTTGATATTTATTTTGACGGGATTTAAATATAAAAGTATGAAAAGGGGTTTTTTGCTTTCTCTCGATGCGGTGGCTGCGATAACCTTGTTGCTCATAGTTTCGTTGTTCCTGTCTGGCATGGCATTCACCTATGCCTCCCCTGAACTCCGCTACCAGAGGTATTACTACGCCGGGAAAGACATGGTGAATATTCTCGAGGAAACAAAAATCCAGGCGGTTTCAGATGTGGTGAACCTCAGCGAATACGGATTGACAGCGGATGATACGGACAGGACGATCCTTGATGTGATAGGCTCGTTGTGGGCGGAGGGGAACAAGAGTAGTGCGGGGAACCTGACGAGGGAAATATTCGAAAATGTCATGAACGGGACGGGATTGGGTTACGAGGTTCTTTTTGATAGGGAATCTATATATTCGAGCGGTAACGAAACCTCCGGCTTCCTCTCCAGGCTCTCCACGATTGTTTCGGGTTATGAGAAAACGAGACCCGTCAACGGGTACCTGGCGAAGGTTTACCTAACAAAGATGAGCAAGACCACTTCACGTTTCGCGTATTTCGGTGGGTATGTGGGGGACGGGAACATAACCAAGATCATAACATTTCCGATAGACGCGAATGTAACGAGTGTTTATATGGAGATGAATGTTGGGAATAACTTCACGCTTTACATTAATGGGAACTTTTCAGGGAACTACAATAAGCAAGCCACCAACTTCTCCGCGGACAACTGGACCGTTTGCTCCGAAACTGTCAACCCTTCCTATTGCTCGTATTTCACGGCAGGGAACAACACGGTAATAATAAACTTTACAGGGGGCGAAAGCAACTACATAGGAGGGGGTTATTTGAAGCTCACATACAAAACCTCGGAATTGACAGAAGGAGAGTACATCTACAGCGGTGAGACAAGAATAGATACATATCTCTTCCCCGGAATAAAGGGCATAATCAACCTCTATTCATCCTTTTATGTGCCGGGCACGCTCAATAACATAACAGCTTACCTGCATTACTACAACAACCTGAGCATGAGCAACCAGGGCATCCCTCTCTATTTCTTCATAGGGGAAAAGGAAATCTACAGAAGCAATGAAACAGGGGAACAAAGTATCGATATCCCACATTCAAACATTTCGGAGATTTTCGGCGGGGATGAAACCCTGACAGAAAGGCTGAGCAATTCAACAATCCCCATAAGGTTCGGGACAGAGACCTTCGCATTCATCAGCGGGGAAGGGACGAGTGATTCTGTTTTGATAACAGATCTTTCGGGAAGCATGGATACTTGTGATGTGGATTCGGATTGTGCGCCAGGTATATGTGACACTTCATCTCCCTGTCACATGAGGAGGATAAATGTTGCGAAAGATGTTGATGAGGAATTCGTTTACACGGTATTAAACTACACAGGCAACAGGGTTGGTTTGGCGAGTTACGGGACAGGTTTAAAGGAAGCCCATGAGTTGAGCAGTGACAGCGCTTCTCTTGTGGCACAAATAGAAGGGTATGATACAGGGGGATGGACATGTACCTCATGCGGTATTGAGGATGCAATTGACATGATAGTTAACTCAACATACAAATTTCAAACAGTTATACCTTCAAAATCAACATGGCTTTACAACACCAGCTACCCTTCGAGCGATCCGCCGGACATAAACGGAACGAATTGGACCTGGCATAATTACACTGATTCGAATTGGACAGTGGGCCAGGCGATATTAGGTTTCGAAAACTCTCCGTACTTCCCGAATATCAATACAAGTATAGGGGATAACGGAGGGAATTATTACTTCAGAAAGCATTTCGACATAAGCGAATCCGGTGAGATAGTTTTCGGGGAGTTGCATGTCCTGTCGGATGACAATGCAGAGATTTACCTCAACGGTCATCTGATAGACAATGACACGGAAGGGCATCAGGCGAAATACTGGAACAGAGGAGGGTACGTGATTCTTGACGATGATTTCGAAGGTTATTACGCAAGCGGGTTAAATAGGCTTTACGATGATGAAATAAACCAGTCTCCTGGATACTGGATAGTTGATGGCACGCCTTCAGGGGATAAGGAGATATACCTTGCAGCAGATTATTCTGGTTATCCATCCCACAGCGGGACGGATGTTCTGGTCTTCAGAGATATGGATTCTTATGGATGGGCTGAAACTTATCTAAACCTCTCAGGAGAATCCAACCTCACGCTTTCGTATTGGTGGAGAACCGGGACTGATGATTTTGATGGTGGTGAATACGCAGATATGTGGATATGGGATGGGAGCTGGAACGAGGTAAGACACTATGAGGATGTGCAGGGAGAATACGCTTATGAAGAGATATATCTATCGGGTTACAACATGATAGACAACTTCACTATAAGGTTCGGTTCAAAATCAAGCCGGAACGGTGAGAGGTTTTACGTGGATGATGTTTATGTTGGAACATCTGGAGAGAACATTACTGTAAACAAATCTTATTTCCGTGAAGGCGACAACGTGATAGCTGTCAAGCTCCGGAACGACGACAGCGACAACGCGAAGTTTGATCTCGAGTTAAATTTGACCATGGAGAGATTTGAGGCCATGCTTGTCATGAGCGACGGGTTCGCGAATGCTTGTATTGATGAGGGATATTGCGGTGAAGTAAACGGAACTGAAGAAGCTATTGAAAAGGCATGTGAAGCAAGGGATAATTACAGTATAACCGTATATTCAGTGGCGTTCGGGAACGGAGCAGATGATGATTCATTGAGAAAGATAGCATGCTGGAATTGTTCTGCGGATGACTGGATTCCTGATTGCAATAGGTTTTATAACAGTTCAAATGCAGAAGAGTTAAAAGATATTTACAAAGATATAGCGAAAGACATAGCGAACGCAACCCTCCAGGCCCAGATTTTCAATATTAGCGGGAATGTTTCCCTCGAAAACGTCCTTTACACTGATTCATATATTTCATTCAACTACACCCCGAACATTCATACGCTAGAATACGGGGAGGTGACTCTAGATTTCGAATCTCCGAGATTGAGGGAATCGACTGGGGAGACCATGATAACTGACAACGAAACAGGGACGACGGAGCGGTGGTTCATAATTCAGAGCAATACGGAGGTTGTTACAGAGGTTCTGGATTCTAAAATAACCTCGTATTCCTCATACTACTGGACCGACAGGTTGTGGGTCAATTCCTCGAACAC
>JAZGEG010000096.1:0-18300 GCA_036478655.1 Candidatus Aenigmatarchaeota archaeon
CCGAGAGCTTTCGAATGGAGAACCTCAAAATCATAATGAGGGGGATTCATTCAGGGATGGAATTCGAAAAAATCGAGGAGCTTTTGGACATGATTGCGGAAGAAGAATTCATGACAGAACTGACGAAAGCGAAGAATGTTGAGGAATTCGTTGCTGGGCTTGAGAAGACCGAATACCATGATGTCCTGGAGAAGAAACTGCCAGAATACAGGGAGCTCGGGAATCTCCTCCCATTGGAAAACTCGCTTGACAAACACATGATAGATTCCTGGAGGGGTATAGTTTCGAAGGACCTCCGAAGGTTCGTTGATATCAAGATAGACACCATAAACATACGAACGCTTCTCAGATGTAAAATTTCGGATATCCCTTCCAAGGATTACATCATAGAAGGAGGGTATTTGAAAGAAAAGCTGAAGGATATGGAAAGAGGCGAAGTCAAGGATGTTCTGGATATCCTTGACAGAACCCCGTACGGGAAAGTCTCAAGGGAGGCGATGACCGAATACGAGAAAACCCGTTCCCTCGTATCCTTTGAAAAGAAACTGGAATCGGAAATTTCGAAAATCCTTAAAGAGAACGCGATATTGCGACCCTTGGGCGTGTTCTCCGTAATGTCGTTCATAAACGCGAAGAGGGGTGAGGTGAAGAATCTGAACACAGTAATCGTATGCAAACATTACGACGTCCCTCCGGAGGAGATAAAGGAGATCCTGATGTGATAGAATGGGAATGAAAGAGATCGAGGAAAGGATAAGGGAGTCCGGAAGGAAGGAAATAGAAGAGATAATAAAAGAGGCAGAGAAGGAAGCAGACATCAGAAGGGAGGGGTTTGAAAAGGAAGCGGGGAAAAGAGGAGAGGAGATAATAAGAGGAGCAGAAATAGACGCAGCGCTCGTGAAGAGGAGGATACTTGCGGAGTCGAAGTTGAGGGTAAAGGAAATGATCGATAACAAGAGAAACGAAATCATCGAGCAAGTCTTGGGAACCGCGAGGAAGAGGATCATGGATTTGAACAGCGGGGAAAAGAGGAGGATACTCGCGAAGCTCGCTGAGGAGGGGAAGAAGCAGATCGAGGACCCTGTGGTTTTCGTGGACAAAAAATACATCCGATTGCTGAAGGGGGCGAAACCCCTGGCTATCAATGATTTCGGTGTAATTGTCAGGAGTAAAAAAGGGAAATCCGAAGTCAACAACACACTCTCGAAAAAAATGGAACAGTTGAATGAAACTTTGAGGCATAGAATAGCGGAGGTGCTGTTTGCATGACGAGAGTCTTCGTGATAGGGGACGAGATAACGGTGACCGGGTTAAAACTCGCCGGCATGAAGGACTCATATATAGCGACACCTGAAACCGTAGGGTCAGTCTTGGAAATGGTGAAAGAATCGGAGATCATAGTCATAACCCACTCCCTCTACCAAGCCGCCAGAAAGAGGATAGAGAAGATGAAGGATAAGATCGTCATAGAAACGCCAGATGCAAAAGGTGGAGGGGAGGATATCGTTAACAAGATTATAAGGGACGTGATAGGGTTTGAAATAGTCAAAGGGTGAGAGTATGGGAAAGATCACAAGAATAGCAGGGTCTTTGGTTGAGGCCGATGGGATGAAGGGTTCGAAAATCTACGAGCTCGTGAAGGTAGGGAAGGAAAAGCTCCTTGGCGAAATAATACGGTTGAACAAGGATGTCGCCTCGATTCAGGTTTACGAGGAAACAACAGGCTTGTCCCCTGGCGAGCCTGTGGAAGGGACGGGATCTCCCCTCTCGGTCGAACTGGGACCTGGAATATTGAAATCTATATACGACGGCGTGCAGAGGCCTTTGGAAATAATCCAGCAAAAGACAGGGAATTACATAGCGAGGGGGGTTGTCGTTCCACCTATTGACAAGAAAAGGAAGTGGGATTTCAAGCCCCTGAAGAAGAAGGGGGATGAGGTGGAAGCAGGGGATGTAATAGGAGATATCCAGGAAACGAAAATTATAAAGAACAGGGTCATGATTCCGTACGGAATTGAAGGGAAAATACAGTGGATAGGGAAAGGTAAATTCACCGCGGACGAGACGTTATGCAAGGTTAAGAGAGGAGGTAAGGTCTATAACGTGAGCGCCACGCAGAAATGGCCCATCCGAAAGCTCAGGCCTTACAGGGAGAAGTTAGCGCCTGAAGTCCCTCTAATAACAGGACAAAGGATATTTGATACGTTTTTCCCTCTCGCCAAGGGCGGGACAGCGACGATACCAGGCGGTTTTGGGACGGGGAAAACCGTGGCTCAGCACCAGCTCGCAAGATGGGTTGATGCGGATATCATTGTTTACGTGGGCTGCGGAGAACGGGGAAACGAGATGTGCGAGGTTCTGAAAGATTTCCCGAAACTCATAGATCCGAAAACGGGCGAGCCTTTGCTAGAGAGGTCCGTTCTCATCGCAAACACGTCCAACATGCCTGTCGCTGCTCGAGAAGCATCTGTTTATACGGGAATAACCATCGCCGAGTACTATCGGGATATGGGTTACGATACCGCTGTAATGGCGGATTCGACTTCGCGCTGGGCGGAGGCGATGCGAGAGATCTCCTCACGTTTGGAGGAGATGCCCGGGGAGGAAGGTTATCCTGCTCACCTGGCTTCCAGGCTTGCGGAATTCTATGAGAGATCCGGAAGGGTTGTAACCCTTGGGAGCAAGGACGAGATAGGATCCGTGAGCATAATAGGAGCGGTTTCCCCTCCTGGCGGGGACTTCTCCGAGCCCGTGACCCAAAACACCCTGAAAATAGCAAGGGTATTCTGGGCGTTGGATACGACGCTTGCAGACAGGCGGCATTTCCCTGCTATAAACTGGCTCACCTCGTATTCTTTGTACAAGGAACACGTTTCCGATTGGTACGAAAAGGAGGTAGGCAAGGAATGGCTGGAACTCAGGGACGAGGCGATGGCACTCCTGCAGAAAGAATCCGAACTGAGGGAGATAGTCCAGTTGGTCGGTCCGGACGCGCTTCCCGAAAGGGAAAGACTTCTCCTTGAGGTCGCGAGGATGATAAGGGAGGATTTCCTTCAGCAGAACGCATATCACGACGTGGATACCTTCTGTAATTTGGGAAAGCAATACGAAATGCTGAAAGCTATCCTTAAATTTTATGAAAAAGCGGGATTGTCTCTGACAAAAGGCGTGGGCCTGAAAGAGATAACGAAACTCGATGTCATAGACAAGATAACGAGGATGAAAGAGCTCGGAGAGAAGGACTTCGAGAAAAGGATTGATGATATAACAAAGGATTTGAAGGAGAAATTAGGGTGATAACGATGGTTGTGAGAGAATATACGAGCGTGATTGAGGTTACAGGGCCTCTGATGATTGTGGAAGGTGTAAAGAACGTGAAGTATGGAGAGGTTGTTGAAATAGAGGTGGAAGGAGGCGAAAGAAAGCACGGACAAGTCCTTGACGCAATGGAGGATAAGGCGGTGGTTCAGGTATTCGAAGGGACCTCAGGGCTTGATACGAAGATAACGAAGGCGAAGTTCCTTGGAGACACAATGAAGATACCCGTTGGGGTGGGGATGCTCGGGAGGATTTTTGACGGAGCAGGAAGACCACGGGACGGAAAGAAGGAGATAGTTCCCGAGGCGAGACTCGACATAAACGGATACCCGATAAACCCGACAAGTAGGATATACCCGAGGGATTTCATCCAAACGGGTGTTTCATCGATAGACGGGATGAACACCCTCGCTAGGGGGCAGAAGCTTCCCATATTCTCAGGCGCTGGCCTGCCACACAACCATTTGGCAGCGCAGATCGCAAGACAGGCAAAGGTTCCTGGGTCGAAAGAGGAGTTCGCCGTCATATTCGCAGCAATGGGCATAACCTCGGAGGAGGCAAATTTCTTCAGGAAAGATTTCGAACGTACGGGATCTCTGGAAAGGATAGTAACATTCCTCAACCTCGCGGACGACCCGACAATCGAAAGGATAATCACGCCAAGAATCGCTTTAACAACGGCTGAATTCCTCGCTTTTGAACACGGAATGCATGTGCTCGTAATCCTCACGGACATGACAAACTACTGCGAAGCTTTGCGGGAAATTTCGGCTGCTAGAGAAGAGGTTCCGGGGAGAAGAGGCTATCCGGGTTACATGTACACGGACCTCGCCATGAATTACGAGAGGGCCGGGAAGATAGCAGGAAAGAAAGGAAGCATCACGCAAATCCCCATCCTCACCATGCCCAGCGATGATATCACACACCCTATCCCGGACCTGACAGGATACATCACTGAAGGTCAGATAGTTCTCAGCAGGGAACTCCACAGGAAGGGGATATACCCCCCTATTGACGTCCTCCCCTCACTCTCGAGGCTCATGCAGGAGGGCATAGGGAAGGGGAAAACGCGAGAAGACCATGCAGGGGTTTCAAACCAGCTTTACGCCGGTTACGCGGAGGGTCGGGACCTGAGGGATTTGGTCGCTGTTGTTGGAGAGGAAGCGTTGACGGACAGGGACAAGATGTTCCTTAAGTTCGCGGAGAGGTTTGAAAGCGAGTTCACCAACCAGAGAAAGGACGATGACAGGACAATTGAGAACACGCTCAAGATCGGATGGGATTTACTGAGCATCCTGCCCGAGAGGGAACTGAAGCGAATTTCCCTCGACATCATAAAGAAATACCTTCCGAAGAAGGAGAAATAGCATGCCCAAGATCATAGAAGGCGTCCATCTTACCAGGATGGACCTCATGAAGACAAAGAACAAGATGAGACTTGCGACCAAGGGGCATAAACTTCTGAAGGAAAAGAGAGACGCTCTCATCACCGAATTCTTCAAGGTTGTCGATAAAGCGAAGGGCATACGGGGCGAATTGTCGGAAACCCTGGTTCACGGGAGAACGAATCTCATAAAGGCGAAAGCCCTGGCGGGGTCCCCGGAAATCCAGAGCATCGCCGAGAGCACGCCACCTTCGAGGGAGATAGAATTCTCCTTCCGGAACATAATGGGAGTGAAAATCCCCCAGATAGTAGAAGGTGAGGAAGCCGAGGGAATGAAGTACACCCTTGTATTCATGACCCCGAAACTGGAGGAGGCCATGGTTAACTTCTCGACCGCTTCCCAGCAGCTCATAAGGCTCATAGAGAGCGAGGAAACCGTTAGGAGGGTGGGGAGCGAGATCAAGAAGGTCAAAAGGCGGACGAATGCGCTGGAATATTTATTAATCCCGAATTTAGAGTTTACTAGGAAATATATAGAGTTCCGATTGCAGGAGATAGAAAGGGAGAACTTCTTCCGGTTGAAAGTTATAAAGAGGAAGAAGATGAAGAGAGGGTGAATGCATGTTCGCAAGCCACTGGATAATCGAAGACATTCTTAAGGCGGCCGAGGAGAAGAATGCGAAGGAACTCGCCAGCCTCTGCAGGAAATATGCAAAAAGATACCCGAAAGACTTCGAAATCCGCGAGATAAACAAGGAAGTAAGGGAATTTCTCAAGAGCAAGGACATCCGAAAGCTCAAGGAAATAAGAAAAAGGCTGAAATCCCTCATGGAGGCGAGGAAGCTCGAGAGCGCAGGGGGAACGACGCTCTGGTTCGGGGACAGGAGAGGAAAAGGAGAACAGAAAGTCAGGTGATTTTATTTGTTAAGGTCCTCAACAGAAAACGTGTTCACCTTTGTTCTCGGCGTGATCTCCCCAGCGTAATTGGTCAGCATGAGCTTTCGTATCTCCTCGGACTTTTTTGTCTTACCGAGAACCCACATCAGTTTCACGTACGCCGTTTCGCTGAGCATATCCTCCCCCGGGATCGCTTTCGATTCGATGAAGAGCTTCCGGAGATTCGCGTAAACATACGGGTTGACCCTCCCGTAGATTGTCTGGGATGTTACAACGAACGGGATCCCCTGCTCCGAGTATTTCTTGATCACGGTGGTCCATGGTCTTTTAGAAACCTCGGTGGGGACATGACCCATACCGGTCGCCTCCAGGACGAAGCCCTTGATTCCGTTCTTGACGTGGTAATCGATAACCTTGGGATAAGAACCCGGATAAACCTTCAGCAAGGCGACATTCTCATCCATTTTCGTATCGAGTACGACCTTTTTGTCCTTCCTTTCTTTGAAGTTTTTGTTCGTCACCTCGATCTTTCCGTCCGGGAAGATCTTCGCTATGGGCGGTTCGTTTACCGATTGGAAGGCGTCCCTTCTCGTGGTATGCATCTTGCGGGCCTTCACACCCCTTATGAAATAGCAGAAGCGGTCGTTCATGCTCCCGTGCATGCATATCCCCACTTCCCCGATGTTGGATATCGCTGCGTGCGAAGCGCAGACCAGGTTCATCCCCGCGTCGCTCGAACCCCTGTCGCTCGACCTCTGTGCGCCAACAAGGACAACTGGTTTGTGGAGGTTTTTCAAAAAGAAGGAGAGCGCCGCGGAGGTGTAATGCAGGATATCGGTTCCGTGCGTGATTATCACACCCTTCTTCCCGGAATTCAATTCCCTTGCAGCATGTTTCGCCAGTTTTTGCCAGTCCTCATGATCGAAATCCTCGCTCATCTTGTTGAGAGGACTCGACATCTTCAGGTTGACTATTTTGGCTAGCTCAGGGACATTATGAAGGAGCTCTTTGGGGTTCTCAACAGCGTACACCCCTCCAGTTCTGTAATCGACCCTGGAGATGATCGTCCCGCCTGTTGATAACAAAGCAACCTTCGGCTTTTTCGGATCGAAATTCGTTTTGAGAAGGCTTTTCCTGGTTTTCCCGAGTTCGTATTCCGCCTCCTCTTCGACCGCTTTCGGCTCCCCGGTCTTCGCCTTCGATATTTTCGAATCCTTCATATCGAATCCTATGTTGTAGCCGTTGTCCAGCTTTATCACGACCGTTCCCGGGTTCCCGAATTCCGGTTTCGGCATGAACAAACCGAAATACTTCTTTCGGGATTTCTCGATAAGAACCCTGTCACCAATCCTAATCTTCCTCCTCTTGAGAATCCCATGTATTTCGCGAGAATACATAATTAGATATTATAATTGGGATATAATAATTTAACCGCTGTGTTGCCCTAGAAATTGCTTAAATCCAGTTGTTTCTTCCTGTCTTTCCCCAGGAGTCCTTCAGGTTCCCCCTTCATTTCGTACAGTGTTTTCTTCATGACCCTTTCCTTCCTTTGGGCCACCCAATAGTACGCCTCGTCCCTGGTTTTTCTTGTGATCAGGATCATTATCCTCCCCAATTTCGTCCTTCCTACCCTTCCCCTCCTCTGGATTGAGCGTATCTCGGAGGGAACCGGCTCGTAGAAAACCGCGAGTTCCATTTCGGGTATATCTATCCCCTCCTCCCCGACAGAGGTTGTGACCATGATGTTGTATTCCCCTCCCCTAAACTCCTCAATCCTCTTCTTCTGCTCCTTCTGCGTTAAACCCTCTCGCTGCCCCATGAACTCAACCGGTTTCGAATTTTTTACCTCTGACAGAACCTTGGCTATCTCCCTCACCATGTTCCTGTAGTTCGCGAAAACGATGATTTTTGAGTCCGGGTTCTTCTTGAACTGTTTGCCCACTATTTCACAGAGCTTATTGATTTTCGGGTGTCTGAAACCCTCTTCAGAAAGCTCGCCCGTCAAGTACATCGCTTTCTTCACGTTCCTGTCCTTGATAAGACTTTTCGAGGACTTCGCCTTTTCGGATCTGAGTTTCTTGAAATAGATCTCGAGCGAACTTATCCCCTGTGTTTCTATGAGGCTTATGGCGTGCTCTGCCTTTATCGCCTGGGAAACAAGGGAAACGCCCCAGAATTTCGTGTAGCCCGAACCCGAGGACGCGAGTTTTTTCTGGAGGTCTAGGAGTTCGCGCTTCGTGACCAGCCTGATCGGTTTTGAGAAGCCGAGCTTCCTAAGTTGTTTCAGCCTGTATTCGTACGCCTTCCTCAGGCTCTCCCCTATGTTAAAAAACGCCTGCGGAAGATCCACGTGGACCCATTCTACTTGCTTTTTCTTGACCCAGGGAGCGACATCGAAATCCTCTTCCGTCCGTATCTCCACTGATTCTATCCCGAGGTTCTTCATTATTTCCTTGATCTTTTCCTTCGTCCCTCCGGGCGACGCTGTCAGCCCGAGTATCCGGGGGTTCCGGGCGTTCTCCAGATAATTCCTCGCTATGTAGGGGTAGGCGTAATCCCCCATCGAGTGATGGGCCTCGTCAAAAACTATCAGGGAAAAGTCCTCGAGGCCCAGCCTCTTGTTTTCGAGATCGTTTTTAACGGTCTGGGGGGTTGCGAAAATGATCTTTGAATCCCTGTACGATTCCTCCCTCTCCCCAGGCTTTACCATTCCTGTCAGGAGAACGAAATCCTTTTCCGGGAGGTCTATCACCTCCTTGAAGCTGTTCAGATGCTGTTCGATCAGGGGTTTTGTGGGTGCGAGAATCAGGATTTTCGAATCAGGACATTTCTCGAGACGGAAAACCGCAAGAACTATCGCTATGGGAGTTTTCCCCAGACCGGTGGGCAGGACGCAGAGCAGATCGTTCTCCACCGCCCTCCCCAGTATCGCCTCCTGGTAAAGCCTCGACTCCAGCGAACCCTTCCTCACGAGCGGGTGCTCAACGAATTTCATAGTAATAGATTGGTTAAAGGTTTATTATTTTTGTTCCGCGAAAATTCTGAAAATTTATTAGAAACCTCTGCCAATAATTAAACAGCGTGATGTAAACTGGTTTTGTTATGCCAAAGAAAACGATAGGTCTGATTGAGAAGGTCAGGGTTTACGGGAACGGGGAATCAATAGAAGCTGAGGCCCTTGTGGACACGGGGGCGAAGATGACATCGATAGACATAAAACTCGCAGGGGAAGCGAAACTCGGGCCTGTAGTGAGGATGTACAAGACAAGGGCCCCGATAACGAAAGATGTAGACCACAGGCCTGTCGTTACGGTTACGATCGAGATGAGGGGGAAGAAGTTCGCGATGGAGGCGAACCTGAACGACCGATCGCACATGAAGTACCCTGTCCTAATAGGAAGGAATCTTCTTTACGGGAACTTCGTCGTTGACGTCTCAAAGAGCCCTAAAATAAGAAGGCAGTGAATCTAGCAAACCGTATTTGCCCATGTATTTACCCAGTTCTGTGATTCCTCAAACATTGCACCTGCAAATGCGAACATCACAAATATGTTATCTCCAGCGGGTATATACCAAATCACAGATTCTCGTGAGGAAAAGTCAAACACATAAGCGGTTGAACCTTTCACATTAACCTCCTTTATCCTGCCTTCTGTATCCTGTGATTTTGTTGTCTGGATATCACTAATTACAGTGTTATAGTCATCAGGCTGGAGTTTTTGAATTGTTAATGTAATGCTTTTCGTACCGGATATGTAGATGTTTATATATCCTGTTGAAGGCATGTCTTTTTCCGCATCGTCCGGACCGGTCCATTTGAATGGTTTTGTGGTTTGTATGGGCGTTCCGCTGAAATCACCTAAAGAATCAGGCAACTTTGTTTCATCGATTGTTGTCAGGCAGGTGGACAGTCCGGCAGTTGGCGGCGTTCCCGTTTGCCCGCTTCCTCCTGTAGTTGGTGGTTGTTCTTGCTGGACACAGCCACTCGTTAACAGTATTGATGCTAATGCAAAGCAAATAAGAATTTTAGTTGATTTTAGATTCATATTTAGCTTTACATATTAATTACATAAATAATTTTTATAAAATCGGCAATTCACCTAGAAAGCCAAGGGTATGTTCTCTTAACTTCTGTGATAAAGTTCCCGGGGGTGTAGATTCCGAGCTCGGATATTATTGCGGCTATGAGGTCGGGATCGACCCTCTCGAAGGCGATGTTGAGAACGTCGACTCCTTTCGGGGCTTTCATCCAGACTTCTTTGAACGAGCGCTTCTCGATCGGCTCCGGGATTCCGTATATGGATTGCGGGTCGAACTTCCAGGAATCCGATAGAACGTAGACAGGAACGTCGTATTTTTCAGCGACAATGGCGAACATCTCGCTGCCTATCTTGTTTATAACCTTCCCCTCGCTCGTTATCGCGTCCGCCCCCATGAACACGAGATCGCATTCCTTCAGGGCGATCCGCGCCCCGGAATCAACGAAATGTTTTACAGGTATCTTCGCTTTAGCGAGCTCCTTCGCGGTTATCCTTCCCTGGAAGAGCGGGCGTGTTTCCGTGTTGAACACCTCGAATTTCGTTCCTTTTTCCTTCGCCCTCTTCAGCGCGCCTGTGACGCTCGATGAATGGCAGTGCGTGAACACTTTCATCCCGTTTTCGATCTTGTTCGAGCCGATATCAGCGATTGATTTTTCAGCGACTTCGTAATGGTATATCGCCTGCCTGCACGCGCCGAACATCCTCTTCACAAGTTCCTTCGGATCCCCCTCGGACCCGATTTCCTTCTCCACGAACCTTATCGAATTCCTGAGCAGGGGTTCAGTAGGTCGCGTTTTCGCGAGTCTTTTGGAAACGGAGGAGAATTTCGAAAGGAAAACGCCTCCTTTCCTGAAACTCTTTTTGGAGAAATAACTCATTAAGGCTTCAATGGAGGCTTTCGCGATGTTTTCTGCTCCCTGGATCTTCACGGACTTGATGTCCCTCAGGGTTTTTTCGAATTTGCTCATAATAAGGAATTGTTTAAAATCCTTAGGTCTTTGGTTCTTTCTTTATATCCTTTACAGGCTTCACTTTCAATCCTATGCTTTCAAGACGTTTCTTGAATTTGTTCAGCGCGAGGTTTATGTCCGGGAGGTTCCGCCCGCCCGTGCAGATTATCTTTCCTGAACCGAAAAGGAGAAAAGCTGTTCTGGGGCTTTTCATCCTGTAAACGAGTCCTGGGAACTGTTCTGGCTCGTATTCGACTTCTTCCAATGAAATCGCGATATCCTCAAGCATCAGCTTCGGTTTCACCTCAATCTTGGTTGAGGCCACGATGTTTTCGATCCTGATCTTGAACTTCCTCGGCATGGAGGTCCCGGTTTTCCTTACGTTGTTGACTATTTTCTTCATTGCCTCCTTTGCCATGGATATGCTCTTCGCGCCAGTGCAGACGATCTTCCCTGAAGAGAATATAAGCGCTGCGGCCCTGGGATCCTTTATCCTGTAAACGAGTCCTGGGAACTGTTCTGGCTCGTATTCCGTGTTCTCCATCTTCTCCACGAGTTTGTTGAGCGTGATCCTCCTGCCTAGGACGGCAAAAGCAACGACATTCTCAACCTTTATATAAAATTCCACCATATAGAACACCCTTATACATATAATTATACTTTCGTATAGTAAAGTAATCAGTTTTCTGGCCTGAACAGGATGGTTTGCTTCACCTTGCCTTTTTCCCCGCCTTCTTTTCCCTTTTTCTTCGGTTTCTCCGTTTTTGCAGGTATTTCCATCAGCCTGTCCATCGCCTCTTCACTCCTCCCTTCCGCGAGCAGTTCGAAGAGATTTTCGAAGATTTTCGGGTCGAGCCCCGATTTTCGCAAATTCTCGAGCAGTATCTTCCTCCCCATCTCCTCAACCGAAAGCTTGTGTTCTTCGGGGGTTTTGGTTGGAATTTTCTTTTCTTCCCTTTCCCTTTTGAAAGACAGGATGAGTTTGTCCCCGAACTTCATCTCTATATCATTCACAAGCGTATCCTTGACTTTTCCTTTGAGATCGAGCCTCGCTATTGGTTTCTTCTCCGGGTTCTCCTTGATTATAGTGTTCAGCTCCCTCTCGATCGTTTCAATACCCTCGTTTTCGAACGTTCTGTAATAAACCTTCCTCTGGTTCTCCAGTTCCACCCAGTTTATCGCTGTTACGTTTTCGCCCTTCGTTTCCGCAACCCAGAACCCTTTCGGTTTTTCCGATTCTTCCCTGAGCTGCGTGGGGATGAGCGAACCCGTTAACAGAAAAGGCTTCCCGTTATATTCACTTTTCTTCGCCTCGTGTATATGGCCGTTGATGTATAGGTCGAATCCCTTCGGGATCTTGTTGAGGTCGAGCGTGTGAGGGGCGTATAAAAATTCCGTTACGGATTGATGTAAAAGAAGTATGTTGAAACAGCCTTTCTCTGGTTTGGGGTTCCAATTCGAAAGAACGCCCTCAGCGTACTGGTCCGGAACCCCTGACATCCCTTGGATCGCCATTCTCTCGCCACCCTTTTCGAATATCACCCCGTTGCAGCGGAGGTAAACCAGGAATCCCGCCTTCTCCAAAGCTTCCACGGGGTTGAGCAGACCCTTCGTCCTTCTTTCGTGCGTCCCGTGTATCGCGATGATAGGCGTACCCATGAGCGCGATTTCAGACACCTTTGATATGTCCTTCCCGATTCCCTGCACGAGCTTCACGTCATTTTGCATGAGGAGGGGTTTGATCATGAGTTCCATGGCCTTCGTCAGGGTCTCGGCATCCGGGTTCCGGGTGTCAAAGACATCGCCGCCGAAAATAATCAAATCGCAGTCCTTCGCTTTTTCGATCGCCTCCGCAAACGCCTCGTAGGGATCATCCGCCCGTTCGGTCCCTGATCTAAAGCCGAAATGGAAGTCCGAAAGTATCGCGATTCTCATGGTATTAAATAGGGAAAAGGTAATAAAAATGATCCCCATATTGGAAAAAACAAGGCATTTAAAGATTTTGGTGTAAATAAGAATATCAAGGTGATATCATTAGTGTTGGAAACAAACGTGCATCTGGAGATCGGGAAGTAATTATCCTCAAATATCTTGCGCCAAGTTTTCAGCCAAATAGGTCAGACTATTTCAGTGCTTTGGAGATTGAGCTAACAAATTACTTTCAAGGGGAAGTTGATAAAGAATTAACAGGCGAAAAAGTACGGTCAGACCACGACGAATCGGGTTTTAAAATAGTTTCAGCAAATACAAATTTTGCCGAAGTTTTTACTGGAAAACCAAAAATTAAAACGAAAAAAGAATATGCTGAAAATGTCCAGGAGATAGCAAGAAATACTGCGTTTAGTTATAAAAGTACACTGAAGAGTAAAGGGAAACCTCAAGAGACTGGCGTAGACCCTAGTGATGATGATGAACTAGGAGCTGTTGATCCCTCGACATAGGAATAAAATTAAAAGGTCAAATTTAAAAATATCCTTATCAATAAAATAAGATGTCAGGGATAATCGGGTTATTTTCTGTTGACGGGAAGAACGTAACAGATGATTTGTTCTATGGTCTGACAGCCCTGCAGCACAGGGGCGAGGAGGGCTGCGGGGTAAGCATTAACAACGGGAAATACTTCCACACCCTGACCAGTAGCGGGCTTGTTTACTATTTTTTGAAAGACAGGGTGGAAAACCTGAAAAAAATGAAGCCTTCCATCGGTATAGGGCACACCCTTTATGAAAGGACAGGCGGCCTGCAACCCGTAGAGCAGTGGGGCGACCAGAACGTTAACATCTCGCTGGCGATGGATGGAGTCTTGCTGGGTTTCGGGGAGAGAAAAAACGACAGCGTCATGCGTACGTTGTTTCTGGATTATCTCAAGGAAACAGGGAATTTTTATTCTGCTGTTGAAAAGGTTATGGAGAAAATGGACGGAAGAGGCCCGTATAACGTGGTGATAGCCGCTCGAAAGGGCGGGAAACTTTACCTGATAGCCTTCAGGGATCCTAAGGGCATAAAGCCCCTGTGCCTGGGTAAAAAAGACGGCATGCACATAATAGCATCTGAAACCAAAGCGCTTGATATCATAGAAGCGGATTTCGTGAAGGACGTGGAGCCGGGAGAGATAATAATCATATCGAAAGAAGGGATAAAATCAAGGATCCTGAAAAGGGATAAGCATGCGCATTGTGCGTTCGAATGGGTGTACTTCGCTGACCCGACATCCGTAATCGAGGGGAAAAACGTGTATCTCGTGAGGAAAACACTCGGGGGGAAGCTCGCCAGGAGGTATCCGCTCGATGTTGATATTGTGATGGCGTCTCCTGATTCGGGGAGGGGCGTTGCCATCGGCTATCAGCAGGGTCTTTGCAAAGTGAAAAATACATTCATACCCTTTGAGGAAGCTTCCATAAAGAACCCTGGCGCGAAGAGGACATTCCAGGTTGAGAATCCGAAGGAAAGGATGATGGCTGCCAGGATAAAATTCTTCATAAACAAGGATGTTGTCAGGGGCAAAAAAGTTGCCTGCGGGGATGATTCCATCGTCAGGGGGACTGTGTTCAGGGACGGAATGGTTTACAAGCTAAGGAACGCGGGAGCATCTGAGATAATCCCTGTTATATCCTGCCCGCCGCTTGCCCATCCCTGCATAAAAGACCCGAGGGGCAAAACATTCGCTGCTCATGGAATGACAGGGTCCGTGGAGGAGATAGGGAAAAAGGTGGCCAAGAAACTCAACGTGGAACGTGTATGCTATCCGACCGTGAAGGAACTGGACGAGGCAATCGGGCATTCGGATACGTGCAAGGCCTGCTTTGACGGGATATACCCTGTCAGGAAAAAGTTCGTATTCTACGACGAAGACCAGGATGAAAAGAACATCACTTTCTTCATACACAAAGACAAATCGAAAAAGAAAAGAATTTAAAATTTACCGCTAGAGAAATTATCACATGAAAAGGAAAATATCGCCGTATGTTGTTATAGATGGTAAATTCGATTACTTGAAAATATTGACAGGTCTTTACACTTCATTGGAGAATTATCCTCACAGATTCAATCATGTAAATATTGAACACCTTCCAGGAAAAGATGGTTCTGTTCTGGAAGGTACACTTATAGATGGTATTACAAAGATGCCATTGGTTGGGACCAAAGAACCTGCAAGTATAGGTGAAGCCGTAAATTACAGGGTAATATCATTCAATTTTAACTGGGCTAAATGTGTGATTGAGCGCTTCAAGGATTTTTGTGACAGCGAAGGTTGCCTGGTTTATGATTCCTCAGCAAAGAAAAGCGACACAGAACCTCCGCAAGAACGTTTTGCGGCCGAATTAGATAATTTGAAACTCACTGCGGCTTGTTTTAAGACGTTAAAAAACATTAAAACTTCATTATATAAAGATGGCGCAAAAGAAACTGAACATTGATCATATCCACGTTATTTCAACGTCATCCGTTCTCCATCTAGAGTCCACGTCTTTCGAAATCTTCTGGCCTGTTTTGTGAGCCAGAACGCCGTTCCAGCCTATCATCAAACCGTTGTCGCCTGCGAATTCTCTGGGCACGACATCAAACTTCGCCCCCCTTTCATTGCACATCGTTTTGAGCATTTCCTGCAAGCGGAGGTTCGCTGCAACGCCTCCTGTCAGCAGGACCTCGCCCTTCCCGAGGTGCGCAAGCGCCCGCTCAGTCACCTCTGTCAACATTGAAAAGAAAACCTCCTGGATCGAGAAACAGAGGTTTTCGAGTGGTTCGCCTCTTTCGTGTTTCTGGATGCATGAGGTCAGTATTCCTGAAAACGAAAGGTCCATCCCCTTCACCACGTAAGGCAAATCAACCCACTTCCCTTTCTTCGCGAGCTGCTCGATTTTCGGGGCCTGGGGGAAATCGAGACCCACTTCCCTTCCGAACTTGTCGAGCGCGTTCCCTATTCCCACATCCATCGTTTCCCCAAACACTCGGTAACGGCCCTCGGAAAAGGAGATTATCTGCGTGTTCCCTCCGGACACGTAAACCACGACAGGGTCTTTGAACCCCGAGGTCAGCTTTCCGATCTCGATATGCGCAACGCAGTGGTTTATATCCACAATGGGAATTCCGTGTTTTTCAGCGAGCTCCGTCGCCAGCTCCAGACCCTTGTACAAACAAGGCGGGAGGCCCGGTCCTCTGGAATAGGCTATGATACCGATGTCTTTCATTTCGAGTTTCGCTTTCTTCAGGGCTGCTTTAAGAACTTCGCCTCTCGCTTTCTCGTGATGCTTCCCCGCATCCATGGGGATGATCCCCCAGCCCTTCTTGGGCTTGTAGACGGATCTCTCATTCGCTAGGACTTTGCCTTTCTCATCGCAGATACCCACACCGAACGTGTGCGCGGTTGCTTCGATTCCTAGGCAGATCATAGAAATAAGTTGGTTGGTTGGTTAAAAAATAAAATTTATAAATTTAAATTGGAATATCATAATAAACTGGTGGAGTGTGAAGTATGTCCAAAAAGAGTGTGTTATTCCTTTACAACGGCGGAACGATCGGCCAGATTACTGAAATGAGGGACGGCCAGCCGATTCTGGTTTCTCCAAAGGATGGTAAGGACTTTAAGGCAGTATGTGATCCGATAATAAAGAAATTCAGTAAAAAAATGGATATAACATTCGAACTCATAACAACCAAAGACAGCACGAATATGACTCCCAACGACTGGGAGAAGCTTATTTTCCGCGTGAAGAAGGCGCAGGATGAGGAAAAGTATGATGCGGTGGCGATAACACACGGAACGGATACCTTGACATACAGTTCAACAGCGCTTGCTTTGGCCCTGCACGGGAAAAACCCCAAACAAAGCGGGCTGAGGATTCCCGTGTGCATTACAGGCGCGCAAAACCCGGTTTATCAGGAAGGGGGAGACGGCAGATTCAATCTGGAGAATTTATTCCGTACGGCTGAAGCTGCCATAAAGGAGGGGGTGGCTGACGTGCTTGTGAATTTCTGGGACCGTATCCTTTTAGGATGCAGGGCCCTTAAGGTCAGCGAAAGGGATTTTGATGCCTTCAATTCTCCTGCTTATCCTGACGTAGGGACGATTGATGCAGAGGGAGTCAACTTGGACAGAAAGCTTGTTCGAAGAAAAGAGGACGCCGCTGATAAACTGAACCTCGCCCCGAAGTTCGGAAGAGGTGTGGTGAGCTTTGAGCTCTCTCCGGGGATTGAGCCCAGTCTTGTATTAGGATTTATTACAGGCGGAGGCATATCCGCCATGATTCTTAAATCCCTCGGGGAAGGGAACGTTTGCTCTGAGGGGGAATTCAGCCTGCTTCCTGCTATTAAGCAGGCCACGAAAGAATACATGACGCCGATTTTCATAACCACGAAGTTCATCGGCGGGAGCGCGGTGGCGACGCACTACGAAACGGGATTTGAGGCGATAAAGGCAGGAGGGATAGCCTGCTACGATCACACAGATGTCGCCGTGGACGTGAAGGTTCGATGGCTGATAGGTAATGGCATTTGTTCCAGTATAAAAGATTACAGAAAAGCAATGACGACCAGCTTTGCGGGAGAGGTAACTCCTCAGAAATAAATCAGAATCTTTACTAATATTACTTTTTATAAAAATTGTTCATATAATTAAGCTCACCAACGTAATTCTTACGCATCATCTCTTGTAATTTTCCCATGTCCCCATTTGCCTGTGGAATTGTCCAAGCCATTTTCACCAAAGCTTTACTTTGTGGCATAATAGCTAAGTCAACCAGACCCATTTCCTTTAATTCATCATCCCTTTTTCTTACATCAGATGTCATATATCTTGTGTCAGTATTTGTAACTGCAACTGCAATATTATTTTTTAAATTTTCTTTTACAAACGGATAAAGAGTATCATTGTCAGCAACTTTAACACCTGCATTAATTACAATTCCTTCATATCCTTCATCTTTGAGAGAATCAATATCATAATCAGCAAATCCTGCGGCTTCTGGAGCATGTATCTTCAACATAACCTTATCTGTAGCGTAATCTAAAAGTAAAGGTTTTCGCGATGAACTAAATGGACTTTTATAATCTTTGGATATTATTATTTCATCATCAACAACTGAACCTATTGGTCCTTCATGTGGACAATTGAAAGCATCATACGCCCATGGTTTTTCTTTTATGACATTAGCTCCTCTGTATATATTAGTAAATGTCGATTTTTCATCACCAGAAAAACATAGTACAAATTCATTTATCCCTGAGTTGGCTACAACGTTTGCAGTATCTTTGAGATGTCGTAGTATGTGATTTCTGTCTTTATCATTCATAGAACCGGTAATTCCAATTGTTTTGTCTGGGAACTGGTTCATAAGAGCTTGTGCTAATGCATTATATTCCGCGGTGTGGGTACCGATAAGCATCATAGCTCCATATATGTCAGGTCTTGAAAGATATTCGTGAATTTCAAGGGCAAATTTTTTCAATAGTTTAGAATTTATATACATGCTGTCTATACAACATAATTCCTTGATTTCAAAATCTCCGTATTCTTTCAATTCGGGATAATCGTTGAACAATTCTTCGCCCGTTTTCGGCCGTCTCCCTATGGATTCTGTACTTTCATCTAAAAATTTCGATTCATCCGAATGTGATGAATTCGCACCGGCTATTGTCCCACCTGTGGTTAATAACGCAATCTTCTTACTCATAATGATCTACTATTTAGTAGTTATTTTAATGCTTTATAAAG
>JAZGEG010000097.1:0-6960 GCA_036478655.1 Candidatus Aenigmatarchaeota archaeon
AACATGCACAATACCTCATCCTGGTTCCTCTCCTCTATGGGAATGTCTTTTCCGGTTTTGCAGCTCAGATCAAAGGTCGAGAAAGGCGCTGCTACATAGAACGGAATCCCGTTTTCCTTCGCCAGAACAGCCTTCTCATACGTCCCGATCTGGTTTGCAACATCACCGTTCTTCGCTATCCTGTCAGCGCCTGTTATAACCATGTCCACCTCACCTTTCTGCATAAAGTATCCAGCTGCGTTATCAACTATTACCGCATGAGGAATACCCTCGTTCACAAGTTCCCAGGACGTAAGTCTTATTCCTTGGCAGGTTGGTCTTGTTTCATCGGAGTATACGAAAATCTTCTTCCCCTGTTTTTTTGCAAAGTAAATGGGAGCTAATGCTGTCCCCCAGTCCACGCAGGCGAGCCAGCCTGCGTTGCAGTGCGTTAGTATGCGAAAGTTATCCTTTATCAGTTCCTTCCCATGCTCCCCGATCCGCCTGCACGCTTCAACCGATCGATTCACGTACTCGTTCGCGGCGTTCAGGGCATAGAGATTTTTATGCGAAAGGTCGATGTTTTTTACTGAATCGAGAACGTGGTCTATCCCCCGGAAGAGATCGTTCGCTGTGGGCCGGGTGTTCCGCAGGGTTTCGGCCGCTTCACTCGGGTCTTTGCCTTTCACAACCGCCAGAGCGATTCCGTACGCTCCTGTCGCCCCGATTGTGGGAGCTCCGCGAACGACCATGGTTTTGATCGCGCCCGCCACGTCCTCAACGCTTTTAAGTTCAGCTATCTCGAACTTGTGAGGGAGCAGAAGCTGGTTAATAACTTTAATCTTATCCTTTTCGAACCACACGCTCCGGTACTGTTTTCCGTTGACAAACATAAAATTAGGATAGTTTACGGATTAAAAAGTTTTAAGATGGGAGAAATCATTTACAACAGCACTGGTAGGATACTCCGATTAGATTCCCTGGGTTGCAATCAATTGTTGGTCCTATGTTTGTTTCATCATCAGAGCATGGATTGATGTTCGCTTGTATTAACGGTGCTGTCTTACATGCCCCGTTCGAATATCCTCTCACCACACAAGCTAAAGAGCAGGTACTAAGAGCCCAGAAAAGAGCTAAAACAATCACAATAACAACCACGATGAGAATCACAAGATTTTTCCTTTCCATGTTAATGGTTTCAATTGTTTCATATAAATAAAGGTGCGAAAACCAAGGCGACAATAGACATCAACTTTATCAAAATATTTAGCGAGGGGCCAGCGGTGTCCTTGAAAGGATCTCCGACCGTGTCGCCTACGACAGCTGCCTTGTGAACATCGCTTCCTTTCCCTCCGAGGTTTCCCTTCTCTATGTATTTCTTCGCGTTGTCCCAGGCCCCTCCGGAGTTCGCCATGAAAAGGGCGAGCAAGAATCCCGAAGCGATCGATCCCGCAAGCATCCCTCCGAGGGCTTCAGCTCCCAGAACCAGTCCGACCACTATGGGAGCGAGGATCGCGAGCAGACTGGGGACAACCATCTGCTTCAAAGCGGCATGCGTTGAGATTTCAATGCATCTCTCGTAATCCGGCTTCGCTTTCCCCTCCATGATTCCCTTTATAGTTTTGAACTGCCTTCGGACTTCGTTGACTATCTTGAACGCCGCCTTGCCGACAGCGTTCATTGTGAAAGAGGAGAAAAGGAAGGGGAGAAGCGCTCCTATGAACAACCCGGTTACAACAGTGGGGTTGAGAAGAGAGATTGCAGTCAGACCGACTGTCGTTCCGTAAACAGCAAACAGGGCGAGAGCCGTCAAAGCAGCGGATCCTATCGCGAAGCCCTTCCCTATCGCAGCAGTTGTGTTCCCTACCGCATCCAGGGTTTCGCAGCGCTCTCGGATTTCCTTGCCCATCTCAGCCATCTCAGCGATCCCCGCCGCGTTGTCCGCAACAGGTCCGTACGTGTCCGTAGCGAGGGTGATGCCAAGCGTGGAAAGCATCCCTACAGCGGCGATAGCTATCCCGTACAAGCCTGCGAAGTGGTATGAAATCATCATTGCCGCTCCCACTGCGATGACTGGGATTGCCGTACTCTTCATCCCGACTGAGAGACCCGCTATTATGTTCGTAGCAGCTCCTGTTTGCGAGGCCTCGGCTATGGACTTCGTAGGCCCTCGGTTTTCCGAGGTGTAGTATTCCGTAACCAGGCCTATCACGATTCCCGCTATGAGACCTGATACCACGGCGTACCAGACATTTATCGCCCCCTGTCCCGAAACATAGGTTATCAGGAAATACGAGAGTATGAACATGAGGGTTGCGGAGGCGAATATCCCCTTGTTCAGAGCGAAATGCGGATCCTTCCCTTCTTTCGTGCGGACGAAGAATGTCCCTAATATTGAAACAAGTATCCCAAGACCCGCCAGCATCATCGGGAGGACGACTGCACTGCTCAGGCCCAGGGTAACAACGCCTATCGCCATCGCCGCGATGATCGAATCAACATAACTCTCGAAAAGATCCGCTCCCATTCCGGCGACATCACCAACGTTGTCCCCGACGTTGTCTGCTATCACCGCGGGATTTCTCGGGTCGTCTTCAGGTATGCCCGCTTCGACTTTGCCAACGAGATCCGCCCCTACATCCGCGGCTTTCGTATAAATCCCCCCGCCGACCCTTGCGAACAGGGCGATCGAAGACGCACCGAAGCCGAAGCCGAATAGTATCGAAATATCCTGGAAAATCATGTACATCAGGGAAACCCCCAGCAATCCCAAGCCCACGACGCACATCCCCATAACAGTTCCTGAAGAGAAGGCTATCCGGAGGCCTGAGTTGAGGGATTCCTTGGAAGCGTTGGAAGTGCGGGCGTTCGCGGACGTCGCCACACGCATTCCTATGTTCCCCGTTAGAGCGGAGAAGAACGCCCCTATCACGAAGGCGAAGGCTGTTTCCTGGCTTATAACAAAGAAAAGTATGACCGCAACGACCACGACAAACACAGTCAGGTATTTGTACTGCTTGTTGAGATATGTCAGAGCTCCCTTGTGGATGAACCCGCTTATCTCCTTCATCCGCTCTGTCCCGACCGGCTTTTTCTTTATTAAAAACGCGGTTATTCCAGCGAACAAAATCGCCAGAATGCTCGCGATCCAGGGAATGTATTCCATGTACATGTTAACCAATATTAGATTTTTCAGTTATAAATATTTCAAAAATCTCCCTCAAATCCTTTTTCTTTATCACCACGTCAGCGACAGCATTCAGCTCTTCGGATTTGGAGTTGAAGGCGATCGAAAACAACGAACTTGTACCGCATTACATCACTTTCTTCTTTTCCACGCATCTCTGAACTTCTTCATGGAATTTGCAGCGAAATCCCTGTCTTTCGTGAAAATCTCGAAAGTGATTGTCTTTTTGTAACCGATCCTCTTGAGGGCCTTCGCCACCTTTTCATATTCTAATTCTCCAAGACCCAGAGGGAAGTGATCATCTTTTGAACCGCGGTTGTCGTGGATGTGAATGTGTTCGATTTTTTTCCTGAAGGCCCGTATGAATTTCATTACGTTCTTCATGCCACCCAGCATGAAAGCATGACCAATATCTATGTTAATACCAAGACCCTTGACCTTGTCTATAACATATTTGTAATTACTCAACTTGGAGAGTTCCTTTCCTATACCGTTCTCCATAACGATTCCTACACCTTTCGTCTTCCCGTAATCAACCAATTCTTTCATGCTCTTTACGTTGTTGTTGATAATTTTCCTTCGCATTCGCCTGTCTTTTAAGAGTAACGGGTCGTTTGATTCCATGTGGAAGACAAGGAACTTAATTCCTAATTCCTTAGCAACATCTATATCCTTCTTCCCCTCTTCAATCCATCCTTTCCTCACATTCTCGTACGGGGTTCCGAAATCCACGAACCACATGCCGTGGCCGACGGCGAACATCCCGTATTTCTTGATAAGTTTAAGGATTTTTTCTTTCTTTCTCATAAGGTCTTCGGAGAAGGCTTTCGGGCCTTCTATCGTAATTTCAACGAAATCGAAACCGAGTTTTCCTATCTTCTCTATTTCCTCCAGTATGTCGTGTGAAGGTTTCGTGGAATTTCCGAATTTTGGCATCATAAAGAAAAACTATGTTTTTGTTTTAAATATCCTTGCCGGACTCGACCAGGTATTTGCCCTGGCGGAGCGTGATGAAGCGAAGGCCTGCCCGCTTTATCCTATTTATGAGTTCCCTGTCCTGCGTGCATGCTATGTATTCCTTTGTCTTCGCGAGCCGGAAGATCTCGTCATCCGTGTTTCGCTCTTCGGCTTTCAGGACGATTACCTCGCCCTTACGGATGAACTCCAGACCTATCCTCGCGTTCCGGGATTTTTTCCCCTTGCCCACGGAGAGTTTCTCGAGCTCCCCGATAACCAGGTCCGGGGCGACGACTTCCGTGTATCCCAGGTCCAGCAAATTGGAAAGGACATCACCCCCGAATTCCCCGGGTAACATGAGAAAATTCGTATCGAGCAGAGCCTTCATACCGAGTTCTTGGTGTTCAGAAATAAATATGTGACTCTGTTGGACAGGAACAGGCAAGTTCTACTTTTTCTTTGCCTGTTTCTTTGCCCATCTTTCAACATTTTTTGGGAACCTGTCATTTTTCATGAGTTCTTCAAAGTAAGTGAACAGAATACTTCCTTTGGTTTCGTTCTCCATATTAAGTCCTGCTATTTTTTCCATATTTTCTATGTGCAGGAGGTATTCGAGGATTCCCTTTTCACCGGAAAAGTCTATGGTATCGTCTTCTTCACCGTGCTTTTTAATGACAAACATTTCAGTGCCGTAACCAAAGAATAAAAGATTCATGTCGTCAAAAATAGACCTGGGGTTTTTCGAATCGTAGATTGTTGGATAATTGGACAGTTTGTCTGTTACCGTTATTCTCCCCCCAGATCCAATAGTTACCTCATATCCTTTCTCGACAGGAACAAAACTTTCTGATTCTCCTAGATACATGGGATCACTTGACAGAAATTTATTGGTAGTAAGTTTTATAACATTTTATTTTCCAAGAGGTTGCGCGGATTTTCAAGTTCAGAAATAAATACATTCTCGGATATTATTATAATATTGGGGTGCTGGTGTTATGGTCAGGCTGGAAAAAATCGTTATGCATGGTTTCAAGTCATTCAAAAGACCGACAAGCATGCTTTTCCCCTCGAACTTCTCTGTGATAACAGGACCGAATGGCTGCGGGAAATCGAACCTGGGAGACTCAATCGCGTTTGTTCTCGGCAGGTTATCCTCTAAACACCTCCGCGCGAAGAAGGCGAGCGATCTCGTGTTCCACGGAAGCAAGAACAAGCCAGCCTCTGAATACGCAAAGGTCAACCTGGCGTTCTCGAACAAAAGCAAACTCCTCCCCATGGACGAAGGGGACGTGACGGTCACGAGGAGGCTGAACAATGAAGGGGTTTCTTCTTACAGGATAAACGGGAAGATCACCACACGCCAGCAGATTCTTGATATCTTCACGCAGGCGAGGCTGAACCCGGGCGGGCATAACATAATTAGGCAAGGTGACGTTTCGAAGATAATAGACATGAACCCCATGGAAAGACGGGGGATAATAGATGAGATTTCAGGTATAACGGAATACGATGAGAAAAGGAACCAGGCGTTGAAGGAACTGGAAAAGGTTGAGGAGAAGGTGAGGGAAGCGGAAATAATACTCGAGCAGAAAGAGGAGATCATAGAGAAGCTCAAGAATGACAGGGATTCCGCTCTGGAATACCAGAAATTGAACAACGAACTCGAGCTGGTCAAATCAACAATCGTATGGAAGGAGTTCACCTCCGCCGAGAAGAACATAGGGAACATTGACCAGAGGATAGGGGAGGAGGAGAGCGAAGCGAAAGACTTGGAAAAGGAGATAAAAGAGATCGACAAGGGAATGGGGGAGAAGGAGATCGGGATGGAAAATCTCATGAAGGAGATCATGAGGGAAGACCAGATTGAGGTGACAAAGAAGATATCGAAAATAGAGTCTTCGCTGGAGAGCAAGGAGAATCTCATCCTTTCAAATGAAAGGGAGATGAGAAGACTGAATGAGATGGTGAAAAGCCTGAGCGCCCTGGGCAGGGGGATATCCCCTGACCTTAAACCTGTTCTTGAGATGAAGGGCGTCCACGGTTTCGTCAAGGATTTGGTAGTCATTCCCGACCAGTACAGGGTAGCGACCGAAGTCGCGGCCGGGTCGCACATGAACGATATAGTTGTTGATGACCTTCAAACTGCGATATACTGCGTGAAATACCTCAAAGAGAAAAAGATAGGGAGATCAAGGTTCCTTCCCCTGGACAAAATCCGCTCGTTCCCCAAGCAGTCCCTTCCGCAGGGAACATTGGGGTGGCTTTCAGAACTCGTCCACCATGACAGGGAACACGCCCCGGTTGTGGAATACGTGTTCGGGAGGACGGCGTGCGTGAACGACATAGACAAAGCGAAAAAAATAGCGGGGGAAAACCGCATTCGCATGGTGACGCTGGACGGTGATGTTTTCGAAACTTCGGGAGCGGTGTTCGGAGGGTATTACGTAAAACGGGCGAAACCCGAGACCCAGAAATACAACAAGGAAAGGGAAAAGATCGAGGAGGAGAACCACATACTTAAGCTGGAGATCGAGGAGCTGGAGGAAAAGTTGAAGGAACTGAACAAGGGCATCAAGGAAACCAAAACGTTCGATTTCGAGAAGAGGCGCGTGAAAATAAAAGGGGAAATCGAGAAACTCGGGGAGAAGAGGAGGGGGGTTTACGAAAAGCTCACGAACCTCCAGGAGGATGTCAACAGGTTCAGGATAAACAAGGCGAAATACGAGGCGAACTTCGATAACCTCCGCATCCAATGGGAAGAGCACAAGAAGAAATGGGAATCCTTGGAGAACAAGGAATTCTACCAGAAAAAAGGCGTTCATATCCTCAAGGAAAGG